>CAYZKF010000219.1:0-2529 GCA_964479135.1 uncultured Acidimicrobiaceae bacterium | reverse complement strand
GACGCCGCTGACTCGCCGAAACTCGCGCACCTACTTACGCCGGAGAGCACTTAGTCGAAGGTGTTGCACCGTGACGGGTCGCCGGTGTCGTAGCCGCGAGTGAACCACTCGACCCGTTGCTCAGACGAACCGTGTGTCCAGGTCTCGGGGCTCACCTGACCCTGCACTTGCTCCTGGATGCGGTCGTCGCCCACCGCGGCTGCGGCATCGAGCGCCTGCTCGATCTCGCCGGGCAGGAAGACACCGGCCTCACTGATCGAGTTGGCCCAAACTCCGGCGAAGCAGTCTGCCTGGAGCTCGAGACGTATCGACAGGTCGTTGGCCTCGGCCTGCGACGATGACGCCTGCTGGGCCCGTTGCACCTCCTCGAGGATCCCCAACCGTTTCTGGACATGGTGCCCCACCTCGTGGGCGATCACATAAGCCTCGGCGACATCACCCCCCTCCGCCCCGAACCGGGCGACCAACTCGTCGAAGAAGGTCTCATCGAGGTAGATGGTCTCGTCGAGTGGGCAGTAATGGGGTCCAACGGCGGCATCGGCGTTCCCGCAGGCAGAGGTGGTGGCATCGCGGAACAGGACCAGGGTCGGCTCGACGTAGGTGAGACTCCAGGAGCCGAAGATGGCGTGCCAGGTCTCGTCGGTGGACCCCAGCACCGTGGCAACGAATACCTCGTAGTCGTCCTCGCCTCGAAACTCCTCGGGCTGGACCGAGGGCTGTGGTGGGGCTTGGGTCTGTTGGAGCTGATTCATCAGCTGGTCCAGACCGGAGTCGCTCCCACCGAGCAAGTTGATCACCAGCAGCACCAGGACACCGATGCCGCCCAGTCCGCCGACGGCAATCCCGGCGGGTCGACCCATGCCCCGTCGGTCATCGACATTTCCCCGGCGGTTGAGCCGGTCCCATCGCGCCACTTACTCCTCCAGGCTGGTGCACCGAGGCTACCCGAGGCCCGGCGCCAACCCAAGGGGCGGAGGTGTTCCCACGGCGATACCGGTGGCGGTCACTACGCCGGATCCCTGGACAAGGGGGTGCAGTTACCCTCCTGGCGCATCGGCCATCCAGACAACGTGAGCACCGCAACCCCCGCCCGCGCCCGCGTGGTCGTCGTCGGTGGTGGAGTCATAGGGACCAGCGTCGCCTATCACCTGGCCCATCTCGGCTGGACCGACGTCGTCCTATTGGAGCGCAACCGTCTCACCGCCGGCACCACCTGGCACTCCGCCGGGTTGATGGTGACCTTCGGGTCGACCTCGGAAACTTCGACCTCGCTCCGTCGTTACACCCGAGACCTCTACGCCCGCCTGGAAGCCGAGACCGGCCTGGGAACGGGGTTCGCACCGGTCGGATTCATCGAGCTGGCCGCCGACCCCGACCGTCTCGAGGAGTACCGGAGGGTGGCTGCCTTCAACCGTCGCTGTGGTGTCGAGGTCGAGGAGATATCGCCTTCCCAGGTGTCGGAGTTGTTCCCTCTTGCCAGGACCGACGATCTCCTCGCCGGGTTCCTCGTCGAAGGAGACGGTCGGGTCAACCCGGTCGACGTGACCATGTCCCTCGCCGCCGGGGCCCGGAGATTGGGCGTCAGAATCGTGGAAGGGGTTTCGGTGACCGGAGTCACCTCACGAGCGGGAACGGTCACCGGAGTCGACACCGGCCAGGGGCATATCGAGGCAGAATACGTGGTCAACTGTGCCGGCATCTGGGCACGCCAGCTCGGAGAGGCCACGGGGGTGAACATCCCGCTCCAGGCCGCCGAACACTATTACCTGATCACCGAGGCGATCACCGGGCTCTCCCGGGACTGGCCGGTGATCGAAGACCCCTCCTGTCACGGGTACTACCGGGAAGAGGTGGGAGGGCTGATGATCGGTCTCTTCGAGCCGGTCTGTGCCCCGTGGATGGTCGACCGGGTCCCCGAGGACTTCGCTTTCGGCGAGATCCCCCCTGACTGGGACCGGATCGGTCCCTATTTGGAGAAGGCGATGACCCGGGTGCCGATCACCGCCGAAACCGGGATCCGCAAACTCTTCTGCGGTCCGGAGAGCTTCACCCCGGACCTACAGCCCGTGGTGGGCGAAGCCCCCGAGCTCCGCAACTACTTCGTCGCCGCCGGGCTCAACTCGATTGGCATTCTCACCGGTGGGGGAATCGGCCGGGTGGTGGCACAGTGGATCGTCGAAGGCCGGCCGGATGTCGACGTGACCGGGATCAACATCGACCGCCTCCGACCTCACCAAGTGGCAGCGGAGTACCGGCGGCAACGAACCGTGGAGATGTTGGGGATGGTCTACCAGACCCACTACCCCGCCCGTGCCCCACAAACCGCCCGCCGGGCCCTCCTCTCCCCACTCCACGAGCATCTCGCCGCCCGCGGCGCGTATTTCCGGGAGGTGAGCGGCTGGGAGTCGCCCGATTGGTACGGCCCACCGGGGATGGAACCCGACCCGGGACCGCTGACCTGGGGGCGCGCCCGGTGGTTCGACAACTGGAGGGTGGAGCACGAAGCGGCCCGGTCGACGGCGATCGTCA
>CAYZKF010000218.1:0-2571 GCA_964479135.1 uncultured Acidimicrobiaceae bacterium | reverse complement strand
CTCTGTTGACCTTGCCCAATTGCATCCTCGTGCCCCACATCGGATCGGCGACCCGGGCGACGAGGTCGGCGATGGTCGACCTGGCGGTGTCCAACGTCCTTGCGGTCCTGGCCGGAGATCCAGCACTGACCCCGATCACCGACGCCTTTTGATCGAGTCGCCGGGTGGTATTCCCCTGATCGATAGGGAGCTTGGAGACGGGCGGGCGATCAGGTGTCGTTGTCGGTTGGCGCCGGCTTGGGCTCGGGGATGAGATCGAGGACCTCGGTGTTCAACCGGTAGAACATGTCGGTGGGCAGCGAGCCCTGGCCATGGCGGCGGTTGAGCTCCTTGAGGAGTCGCACCCACCTCCCGAAAGCCTGTGCCGGTGACACCGAATCGGAGGACAGTGCCTCGGTGACCTCGGAGATCCTGATCTTGATGTCGTCGAGCAAGTCCTGTTCGGGGTCGGCCACCGCCACCGGCGTGGGTGCGAAGATCTCGGCGACGGTCTTGGGCGGATCGGCGTGGCGTCCGTTCCCCGATGACTCGTCGGTGCGGGGCGGTCGATACGCTCCCAGACCAGGGGAGGGTCTCGCTTTCGGGGTTACCCCCAACGCCGAGGCGAACCGTGCCGCGTCGGTCACGTTGAGAACCAGCACCTCACCGTCGACGGTGATGTGGAAGCCGTCCGACTGGGGCTCGACTTCGAGCTTGGCCAGCGGCCATGCCCCGACCTTGCGGTCACCGGCGGTGACCGTCATCCGCTCATGGTTGATGTCCACCTCCACTCCCAACGGGAGCCGAGAGTGGCCGGGTAGACGTAACCTTGCATCGAACGACGACATTGGTCCTCCATATCGTCAAGTCTGGAGTGGCCTTGATGACCTCGCTGTGTTAACGCCGGAATCGGTCTCGGGGATACTGCCAAATTTGCTCGGTCATCATGATGTGCCTCTCCTCATCGTCGTCGTCACCGGTGAGGGGCCGTATTCCCGGCTGACCCGGCGTAGGACCAGGCGTAGCGCTCTACTCTCGACCCGTGTCGAACGCTCCGAGAAGTGTCCTGTCCCGGGAGTTGTTGCCGGCGTCGGTGGCGGTGTTCGCCACCGCGGCACTGGCGTCGTTCCAGGCCCTGGGAATCGCCGCGGCCTTGCCCGACATCGCCGCCGATCTGGGCAACGTGTCGTTGCTTCCCTGGGCGATCACCTCTTTCCTCCTCACCTCGAGTCTGGCCACCGTTGTCGCCGGGCCTTTCATCGACTCGATCGGGGTCTCCCGGATGTTCCGTCTGGCGGTGACGGTGTTCACCGCCATGGGTTTCGCCACCGCCTTCGCACCGTCGATGGAGACACTGATCGTTTTCCGGGTCCTCCAGGGGGCCGGGGCCGGTCTCATCCTCACCACCGGGACCTCGGCGATCTCCCTGGTCTACCCCCAACACCTGGTGGGCCGGGCCTTCGCCGCCAACGCCACGGTGTGGGGGGTGATGGGGGTGGCCGGCCCTGCGGTAGCCGCCTTCATCCTCACCTTCCTCAGCTGGGAGTGGATCTTCTATGTCAACCTCCCGATGGGGGCGATCGCACTTTGGGCGGGGTGGAGGGTGCTGCCCGGGCCCTACGGGGAGACGACCGGGCGGTTCGACCTCAAAGGCTCGTTGCTCCTCGCCGGGATCACCGTGGCCACCCTGTTCGCCGTCGACGCGGTCAGCCTGTGGTCGCTGGCCTGGCTGGCCGGGGCGGTGGCCGCCCTGGGGCTCTATGTCCGCCACGCTCGTCGGGCCCGGTCGCCGGTGGTCAGGTTGGAGCACATCGTTGCCCAGCCCTACAGCGGGCTCGCTTTGTCCACCGCCCTCTTGCTGACCGGGGTCTTCTCGATGAACTCGTACATCCCTCTCTACGTCCGGGCCGGTCTCGAAGGCTCACCCGGGCTCACCGCCTGGTCGGTTCTCCCCCTCACCGTAGGGTGGACCACCGGGGCGATCATCTCCAGTCGGATGGCCGACCGACACTCCGAGTCGTGGATCGTCGTCCTCGGGTTCATGGTGGCCACACCCTCGATGGCGTTGGCCTGGTATCTGATCGCGGCCAATGCCCCCCTGGCGGTGTCTTTTGTGGTGTTCTTCACGGCCGGGGTGGGGACCGGGCTGGCCACCAACGCCTCCCTCACCCTGCTCCGGGCGGTGACCGAATCCTCCCGGATGGGCCGGGTGGCCTCGGCGCATCTCTTCGCCCGCAATCAGGGGTTCACTTTTGGCGCGGCCTTTGGCGGCGCCGTCCTGTTGTTCGTGGTCACCCTCCAACTCGGAGACGTCGAACTGGTACGCGAACTGATCTCATCGGGAGACGCCGACCCCCCCGCCGGTGCCGCCGGGGCGGTCCGTTCCGGGTTCGCCGCCAGTGTCGGGGTCGGTCTGGTCCTCACCATCCTCGGATGGCTGGCCGCTGCGCGGATGCGCCACTCCCTGGCGATGGCCCGTCACACCAGACGGGGCGCTCCCGGCGAGACCACCCAACCGTGAGCCCGCAAGCAGCGGAGGCCGGGCCGTGGGGCAGTGACGATCTTGACCAACAAGAGGACATCGTCGTGGTC
>CAYZKF010000217.1:0-2612 GCA_964479135.1 uncultured Acidimicrobiaceae bacterium | reverse complement strand
TTATCGCAGCCGCCACCATCGGGTACACCGCCGCCGAGACATCGGGCTCGATCTGGAAGTCGGCGGAGTGGTATCCACCATTGGGGACCTCGTAACCGGTGATGGTCTGGTCGACACTCGCTCCGAATGCCGACATCACCCTCCCGGTGAGATCGACATACCCGGCAGCTCCCCGGTCTCCCTCGATGCGGATCTTGGTCGGCTCCCGGGTGGTCGGTGCCACCAGGAGGAGGGCGGTGACGAACTGGCTGCTCAAAGTCGAGTCGATGGCGATCTCACCTCCCCACAGCCCGCCGTGACCATTGACCGTCACCGGGAAAGAACCATCCGATGACGAGACCGAGACCCCTTGATCGGCCAGGGCGTCGACCAGTGGGCCCACCGGGCGCTCTCGTAGACGGCCACGTCCGTCGATGGTGACCTCACCGTCGACCAGGGCGGCCATAGCCACGGCGATCCGTGCGGTGAGACCCGACTCACCGGCTTCGAGCCTCTCGTCGGGGTGAAGGAGGTCGGGTCCCAGTCCGTCGACGGTCCAGGGCTCGGATCCCACCGAGACGGCGACTCCGAACCGGCGGAGGACCCCGGCCATGGCCCGGGTGTCGTCGGCGTCGAGCGCCCCGTAGAGATGAGACCTCCCCGGGGCAAGGGCAGCGGCAGCCAGCGCCCTGATCGTCACGGATTTCGACCCTGGCGGTGTCACCCGGGCGCTGATCGGCCCGGTCGCCCTACCCAGGCCCCGGGGGGCGCTCACCTCGAGTGACCCGAGGAGAGGAGTCGACGCTGCTCATCGGAGGTGAGGCGACGTGACATCCCGGGACGGAGACCCGGATCGGTGATTGGCCCGATGGCGGTACGGACCAGCTCGAGGACTTCGTGGCCAACTGCGCTCATCATCCGTCTCACCTCGCGATTACGTCCCTCCACCATCACCAACTCGACCAACGACGAGTCGGTTCCCACATCGATCAGCTCCGCGGCCACCGCCTTGGCCGGGCCGTCGTCCAGATCGATCCCGGTGGCGAGTCGTCTCACCGTCGCCTTCCCTACCTGGCCTTCGACCCGGGCCAGGTATGTCTTGGTGATCCCATACCGGGGATGGGTGACCCGGTTGGTCAGCTCACCGTCGTTGGACACCAGGAGCAGCCCTTCGGTGTCGATGTCGAGACGTCCCACCGGGTAGAGCCGTCGGGTTGAGGCGACCAGATCGACCACGGTCGGCCTACCTTGCGGATCGCTGGCGGTGGACACCACCCCTGTCGGTTTGTAGAGGAGATGGGTCTCGGTTTCGGGATCCACCGCCAGGGGAACCTCGTCGAGAGTCAGGGTCTGGGTGGTCACGTCGATCCGGTCGCCGAGTACCGCCTTGACACCATCGATGGCCACCCGACCCTCGCTGATTGCATCCTCGGCGGCCCGGCGCGACATGACCCCGGCGGCGGACATCGCCTTTTGGACGCGGACTCTCTCCCCCATCACGGTCAGGTGGTCCCGGGTCGAAGGCTCTCCTCGAGGGAATCGACGAACCCGGGGGGTGGGATGTGGTCGGCCAGGGGTGGCAGCTCTTCGAGGGAGGTCAGGCCGAGACGCTCGAGAAAGAACGCAGTGGTCCGATATACCGCCGGGTTGCCGGGGAGGCTGAGACGCTCCTTTTCCTCGATCATTCCCAGCCTTTCCAAAGTCCTCACCGCCGAGTCGGAGTCGACCCCCCTGATCTCCGACACCTGACCGCGAGACACCGGTTGGCGGTAAGCGATGACCGCCAACGTCTCCAGGGCGGCAGGTGACATCCGCCGGGCGGTGGCCGAGGAGGCGAACCGCTCCAGGTACTGGTAGCTGTCAGGATGGCTGTACAACCTCCACCCCCCGGCCACCTCCCGGAGAACCAGACCGGAGTCTCTCGTCTCCAGACCGGTCTGCAACTCGTCGAGCAGGGAGAGAACCCGGGACGTGGGGAGCTCAAGCACTTCGGCAAGCTCGCCCACAGGGACCGGTGACTCGGTGACGAAAAGCACCGCCTCCAGCGCTCCCAACTCGTTCACGTGGCCCACTCCGAGGTGCGGTCGAATCGGTCACCGTCGCGTTTTCTGACTTCGATACTCGACAGCCAGTCCTTCTGGGTCAGCTCGATCATCCCCCACCGGGCCATCTCCAGCAGGGCGAGGAAGTAGGCGGCTACCTCCACCGGTCGCTGACAATGCTCCACCAGGTTGTCGAAACTGGACAGGGCCACCTGCTCCAGCCGGGCTCGGAGGTCTTCGATCGCCGACTCGACGCTGGGCAGGTCGAGGTCGAGGTGGTCGAGGTCGGGCTCAGGGTCGACCCGGCCGAGAACGGTGTCGGCCAACCGGGTGAGGCCGTCGGCATCGACCGGCAGGTCGATCAGGCTCAGCGGCGGTTCGATCTTCTGGTCCAAGCCTGACACCCGGGGAACGTAGCGATTGGCCTCGTGAAGTCTCCGCTGGAGGACCGCGGCGACGTCCTTGAAGGTGACACAAACCAGCAGCCGGGAGAGGAGGCGGTCCCGCTCCTCGATCAGAGCCAGCTCATCGTCCAGCTCGAGGTCCCCACTGGTCGGAAGGAGCGAACGGGTCTTCAACTGGATCAGGGTG
>CAYZKF010000216.1:0-2622 GCA_964479135.1 uncultured Acidimicrobiaceae bacterium | reverse complement strand
TGTGGACCACCCTGGCCCATCTCTCCAAGTGGGGGATGCTGGTCGCCCGCACCGACCCCGATGCCGTCAAACACGAGGGGCTCACCTACTTCATCATCGACATGGAGTCCGAGGGTGTCGAGGTGAGGCCGCTCTACCAGATCACCGGGGAAGCCGAGTTCAACGAGGTCTTCTTCAACGATGCCCGGGTGCCCGACTCCAACCGGATCGACGCCGTCGGCGCCGGGTGGCGGGTCTCGCTGACCACCCTGATGAACGAGAGGGTGGCCATCGGTGGCAACACCGTTCCCCGGGGCTCAGGCCGGATCGCCGATGCCGTCGAGGCGTGGAGACAGTCGGGATCCGACGACCCGGTCCTTCTCGACGAGTTGGTCCACCTCTGGGCCGAGGTCGAGGCCGCCCGTCTCACCGCGAACAGGGCCGATGAGCTGGCCGACATCGGGATCCCCGGCCCGGAGGGGTCGACCGGGAAGTTGTCCTGGGCCGCCAACAACAAGCTGGTCACCTCGCTGACCCTGGACCTGCTCGGTCTCGAGGGAACCCTCTACCCGGGCGGCTACGAGCTGGTCCGTCCCACATCATTCGAAGGCCGCTCCCCGCAACATGGGTTTCTCCGCACCCGGGCCAACTCCATCGAGGGCGGCACCTCGGAGATCATGCTCAACATCCTGGGTGAAAGGGTTTTGGGGCTCCCCGGTGAACCCAGGGTGGACAAGGACCTCCCTTGGAAGGAGGTGCCCCGTGGCTGAGCCGGCGGTGTCGTACGCCCCGACCTCCGAAGCCGAGCTGATCCGATCGACCGCCCGGCAGTTCCTCGAGGACCGCTTCGGGCTCGGGGTGGTTCGGGAGCTGATGATGTCCGATGTCGGATTCGATCGGACGGCATGGCGGGAGATCGCCGAACTCGGCTGGACTGGGCTCACCATCGCCGAGGAGCACGGGGGAGCCGGGTACGGCCCGGTCGAGCTGTCGGTCCTCCTCGAGGAGATGGGTCGTCTGGTCACGCCCGGCCCCTTCTTCGCCAGTGTGGTCCTCGCCACCACTGCCGTTTCCCGCCTGGGTACCCCTGACCAGCAGGCCCACATTCTCCCCGACCTTGCCTCGGGGGAGAGCCTGGCCACCCTCGCCGTATACGAAGGCCCGAGGGATTGGGGGTTGGAGCGGCTGACCACTACTGCGGAGAGGGAGGGCGACGGTTGGGTTATCACCGGGGTGAAGAACCACGTGCTCGACGCTCATCTCGCCGATCTTGTGTTGGTGGTCGCCCGGGTCGGCGATCAACTCGGCGTCTTCGTCGCGGAGAGCCAGGCCGACGGGGTGGAGATCATCCAGACCCCGGTGCTCGACCCGACCCGCCGTCAGGCCCAGGTGCGTTTCAACGAGGTCAAAGTCGGCGGTTCGTCTCTGCTCGGGGAGCCCGACACCGACGGCATCCGACTCCTCCTCGCCCTGGGCTCAGCCGCGCTCGCCGTGGAGCAGGTCGGCGGTGCTCAGAGGTGTCTCGACACCGCGGTGGAGTACGCCCGCACCCGGCACCAATTCGGCCGGCCAGTCGGTTCCTTCCAGGCGATCAAACACCGGTGTGCCGACATGTTGATGCGTGTCGAACATGCCCGATCCACCGCTTACCACGCCGTTCGGGTCACCGACTACCCCGAGGAGTTCGCCATCGCATCCCCTCTCGCCGCCTCGGTAACGTCGGAGTCTTACGTCTGGGCCGCCGGGGAGAACATCCAGATCCATGGCGGGATCGGGTTCACCTGGGAACACGACGCCCATCTCTATCTGAAACGGGCCAAGTCATCCGCCCTCCTCCTCGGCGACCCCCGGTTTCACCGTCGCCGTCTAGCCCAAGCCCTCGAACTCTGACCGCAGCGACGGTGCCGTAGCTGCTGGTCCCCCCGCTCCGTCTGGTGTCCCCCCCCTCGGCGGTGGGACGGCACGCTCAGCCCGAACAGTCCCGACACAGACCGGTGACCAACAACTCGACTTGTTCGGCCTCGAACCCGTGCTCGGCTCCGAGATGGCTCCGGACCTGTTCGACCAGGTCGCCGGCGTGGTGGTCGACCTTCCCGCACTGTCGGCAGCGGAGATGGAACTGGTCGTCGGGGTGGGCGGTCTCCCAGTGGGCCGGCCCTGTACTGTCGAGACTCGACTCGCGGACCAAGCCCAGTTCGGCGAACAGCCCCAGTGACCGGTAGATCGAAGACAGGTTGACGTCGGGATCGATCATCCTCACCCGCTCGCCGATCTCCTCGGCGGTCAGGTGCGCACTCGCCGTCGATACCACCTCCCAGACGGCGCGGCGTGGCCCGGTCACCCGATGCCCTTCCCTGGTCAGGATCGCCCGCAACTGGTCGGTGTCGTGTCTAGCCATGTCGCTCCTCTGATAACACATCCGACGATGGTCTGCTTGGCCGGGCGCCTTGGAGTTCCACAATCTATTGCGACTGGTTCGCAATTGCGATACGCTTGCAGAAGTCAGGGAAAGAAGCCCGCCGAATGCACGCACCCGATGGCTTTCTCAACGCCGGGACCGCGATGGCCACCGCTGCGGTCAGCGCCGGGACCTTGGGGGTGGCTCTCCGTCAGGTCAAGCAGGAGGTGAGCGAGAAGGTGATC
>CAYZKF010000215.1:0-2795 GCA_964479135.1 uncultured Acidimicrobiaceae bacterium | reverse complement strand
CGAGACAGGCCCCATGCCCGTGGACATACTGGAGAGGTCGACGACACCAGGCACAAGTCACCCGGCCAGAGTATTGGAGCGGCGCCCCCCTCCCGGGGATCCGTTCTGTGAAGATTTACCGCAGTCAGGGCGTGGTAAATCTGCACCGAACGGTTGGTCCGGGCAGGGGAGTACGATTCGACCATGGGCGCGACCCACGAGGTCCTCAACCAGCCTCCCCTGCTCCTCGACTACGACATGGCGGGGGCAGATCCGGTCCTCACCAAAGCCCTGGTGAGGGAGGGGGGTGCCTGGGCGCTTCCCCAGGTCGAGGCCCTGGGACGGCGGATGTCCAGCGAGGAGGTCCTCACCTGGAGTTTTCAGGCCAACGAAAACCCACCCCGTCTCCACACCCATGACCGATCGGGCCATCGGGTCGACCGGGTCGAGTTCCACCCCTCATGGCATCGGCTGCTCGAGCAGGCGGTTCACAACGGGCTCCACTCCATCGCCTGGGAGAATGGTCCTGGTGAAGGTGGTTTCCCGGCGCGGGCGGCCCTCACCTTCCTCGCCGGCCAGATCGAGGCCGGGCACTATTGCCCGATCTCGATGGCCGCGTCCTCCATTCCCACCCTCCGGATGCAGCCCGAGGTTGCCGCCGAGTGGGAGCCGATGCAGCTGAGCCGCCGTTACGACCCTGTCTTCCGGCCGCCCTCGGAGAAGACCGGCGTGATGCTGGGGATGGGCATGACCGAGAAACAGGGTGGCTCCGATGTCCGGTCCAACACCACCCAGGCAGTCCCGGTGAACGGGGGAGGCCCCGGAGGCGAATACCTGCTCACCGGTCACAAGTGGTTCCTGTCGTCCCCGATGTCGGACGGGTTCCTCGTCCTCGCCCAGGCTCCCGGCGGCGTGTCCTGTTTCCTCCTTCCCCGATTCACCCCCGACGGTGAGGTCAACCGGCTCTACCTGCAGCGTCTCAAGGACAAGGTGGGGAACAAGTCGAACGCGTCCTCCGAGGTCGAGTTCGACGGGGCGTGGGCGAGGATGGTCGGAGAAGAGGGTCGGGGCGTCCCCACCATCATCGAGATGGTGGCCGGAACCCGGCTCGACTGTGTCGCCGGGTCGGCGGCGTTGATGCGCCAGGCGGTGACCCAGGCGATCCATCACACCCGTCATCGTCAGGCGTTTGGCTCCCTGCTCATCGAGAAGCCACTGATGCGCAACGTACTCGCCGATCTCGAAGTGGAGACCGAGGCCGCCGTCCTCCTCATGATGCGGGTGGCGGGGGCTTTCGATCGCGCCTCGGTCGACGAGCACGAAGACCTGGTGAAGCGGATCCTCACCCCGGTGGCCAAGTACTGGGTGACCAAACGGTGCAGCGAAGTGGTCCGCGAGGCTTTGGAGTGTCTCGGCGGGGGCGGGTATGTCGAGGAGTCGATCATGCCCCGGTTGTATCGGGAGTCTCCGGTCAACGCCATATGGGAGGGCTCGGGGAACGTGGTCGCCCTCGACGTGATCCGGGTCCTGGCCCGGGAGCCGGCCGCGGTCGAAGCCCTCCGTTGGGAGTTGGAAGAGTCCAAGGGCCATGACCGCCGTCTCGACCGAGCCATTGAAGGCGCATTCTCCGACTTCGCCATGGGTGACGCCGAGCTGAGGGCGAGGAGCCTCGTCGAGGGTCTCGCCCTGGCCAGCTCGGGGAGCCTGCTCGCCCGTCATGGCGCCCCCGAGGTCTTCGAGGCTTTCGCCGCCAGCCGACTGGGCGGGCAGTGGGGTTCGTTGTACGGCACTCTCCCCACCGGTCTCGACCTCGAAGCCATCATCGAGCCCGCCGTCCCGTAGGACGACACGGTGTCCACGGTCCGCAGACTCACCGATTCGACCTTGCTGGTCACTACCGACGACCAGGCCACCCTCATCGACCCCGGATTCCACACCTTCACCAGTGGCGAGATCGACCTTCAGACCGTGGGCGACGTCACCAGGGTGCTCATCACCCACGAGCATGGAGACCACGTCGACCAAGCTTTCGTACATTGGTTGCTCGACCGCAATACCGACCTGACGGTGCATTCCAACCAGGCGGTTGCCGATCTCCTCGCCCCCCACGACATCGAGGTGTCGACCGCGGCCCCGGAAGGAGTCTCCTTCGAGGACGTCCGCCACGAGCCAATCGCCACCGGGGCGACACCGCCCAACCGGGCGTTCACCATCGAAGGCGTGCTCACCCATCCCGGCGACAGTCGCCAGCCCGTGGCCTCGGCATCGGTGCTCGCCCTACCGCTCATCGTCCCCTGGGATTCGGTGAGGGGAGCCGTGGAGTTCGCTATGCGGGTGCGGCCCGAGTTGGTGGTTGCCATCCACGACCACTACCTCACCGAGTCGGGGCGTGCCTGGGTGCGGAGCATGGCGAGATCGGCCCTGGCCGGCGAGGGGATCGAGTTGGTCGACATCGACTGGGGTGGCAGCTTCACTGTCTGATCGCGGAAGGGTCTAACGTGGCCCGCCCGTCAGGTGGAGCAAGTGACCGACCAGACCCAGATGCATGTCGACGACCTGGTCGACCAGATGCTGACCGAGTTCCCACCCGGCTCCACACCCGACCAGGAGTTCTGGGGTGTCCAGTACGACCGGGGTTTGGCCTGGGTTTGGCATCCTGAGGGGTTCGGGGGACTTGGGCTGTCCCGCAAGTACCAGACCAGGATCAACCGCCGTCTCGTCGACGCCGGAGCGAGCATCGACAACCGGTACACCAATCTGCTGGGGATCGCCATGGGGGCCGGTGTCCTCGTCGCCCATGGCACCGACCAGCAGAA
>CAYZKF010000214.1:0-2820 GCA_964479135.1 uncultured Acidimicrobiaceae bacterium | reverse complement strand
AATCGCCGTTGGGGTGACAGTGGTGATGGCGGCGGTCTCCCGTCTGATTTGGCGTTGGGGGATCCGCAACTACTCAGGCGCCTCCGCCTGAGGGTCAGGACCCGGTGACTGCCCCCTGGCTGGCCGAGCCGACGAGCCGGGCGTATTTGGCCAAGGCGCCGGTCGGGTACCGCTCCGGGTGAGGGGACCATTGTGACCTGCGTTGCTCCAGCACGTCATCATCGACCAGGACCTCGATGCGACGGGAAGGGATGTCGACCCGGATGGTGTCCCCCTCCTCGACCAGACCGATCACCCCGCCGACCTCGGACTCGGGAGCGACATGACCGATGCAGAGTCCGGTGGTGCCACCGGAGAACCGGCCGTCGGTGATCAGGAGCACCTCCTTGCCCAGCCCTACTCCTTTGATCGCCGCGGTGATCTGGAGCATCTCCCGCATCCCCGGGCCACCTTTGGGCCCCTCGGTACGGATAACCACCACATCACCCGGGCCGATCCGATGGGCGAACAGGGCTGCCAGGGCGTCCTGCTCGCCGTCGAAGACCCGGGCCGGGCCGGTGAACACCTCGAAGTCGACTCCGGCCACCTTGACCACACACCCTTCGGTGGCGAGATTCCCGGTGAGCACCGCAATCCCGCCTTCCCCGGCCAGCGGTCGTGCCGGCGCGGCGATGACATCCTGATCCGAAGGGAAGGTCACCCCTTCGAGATTCTCGGCCATGGTCCGGCCGGTGACGGTGAGGACGTCGCCTTCGATCAGACCCTCGTCGAGAAGGGCTCGCAACACCACCGGCACCCCGCCGATCCGGTCGAGGTCGACCATGTGATACCGGCCGAAAGGCTTGAGGTCGCCGAGATGGGGTGTGCGACGCGAGATCCGATCGAAATCGGACATGTCGAGACCGACCCCGGCCTCATGGGCCATGGCCAGGAGATGCAGCACCGCATTGGTCGAACCCCCCAACGCCATCACGGTGGTGATTGCGTTCTCGAAGGCGGGCCGGGTCATGATCTCGCCGGGTCGGGTCCCCGCCTCGAGGAGGCTCATCACCGCCTCCCCACTCAGCCTGGCGTATTCACGGAGACGGGGATCTACTGCGGGGACCGTCGCCGACCCGGGGAGTGACATCCCTATGGCCTCCCCTACCGACGCCATGGTGTTGGCGGTGAACATCCCGGCACAGGAGCCAGCGCCGGGGCAAGCGGCGCGTTCTATCGACAACAACTCGTCGGCGGTGATCCGGCCCTCCGATTCGGCACCGATCCCCTCGAAGACGTCGACGATGGAGATGTCTCGACCCTGATAACTCCCCGGGAGTGAAGACCCCCCGTAGAGGAACACCGCGGGGAGGTCGATCCGGGCCGCCGCCATCAGCATCCCGGGTAGCGACTTGTCACACCCGGCGATGGCCACCAGGGCGTCGAACCGTTCGGCGTGCATCACCAGCTCGACCGAGTCGGCGATCACTTCACGTGACACCAGGGAAGCTCTCATGCCTTCGTGCCCCATGGATATCCCGTCGCTGACCGCGATCGTCGAGAAAACCAACCCGACACCACCGGCACCGGCAACCCCCTCCTTGGCGTGGATCGAGAGCTCGGGGCCGGTGAGGTTGCACGGGGTCACCTCGTTCCCCGCCGAAACCACTCCCACCTGGGACTTGGCGAAGTCGCCATCGGTGAGGCCGACGGCACGGAGCATCGCCCGGGCGCCGGACTTCGCCGCGCCTTCGGTTACGTCTTGGGATCTCAACTTGATGGGCATGGTCGGAGGATGGTACGGCCACGGTTTGGCCGCCGAGACAAAACGGCGCACAATTCCCCGATGGCCACCATCTACTACGACCGTGACTGCGACCTCGACCTCATCCGCGACCGCAAAGTGGCGGTGATCGGATACGGGAGTCAAGGCCACGCCCATTCGCTCAACCTCCGGGATTCCGGCGTCGAGGTAGTGGTCGGCCTCCGCGAGGAGTCGTCGAGCCGGGAGAGTGCCGAAACAGAAGGTCTCACCGTGATGACCCCCGAGGATGCCGCCGCCTGGGCCGGGGTCACCATGATGCTGGTACCCGATCAGCACGCCGGTGAGATCTACGCCGACCAGATCGGGCCCAACCTCGACGCCGGCGACACCTTGCTCTTCGCCCACGGATTCAACATCCACTTCGCTGTCATCGACCCACCAGAAGGGGTCGACGTGGCCATGATCGCCCCCAAGGGTCCCGGCCATCTGGTGCGGCGAACCTACGAGCAGGGCTCGGGGGTCCCTTGTCTCCTCGCGGTCCACCGCGACTTCTCCGGCAAGGCCCGAGACCTGGGACTCTCCTACGCCTCGGCGATCGGCGGAGGACGGGCCGGGATTCTCGAGACAACCTTCCGGGAGGAGACCGAGACCGACCTGTTCGGAGAACAGGTGATCCTCTGCGGCGGAGTGGCCGAGTTGATCAAGGCCTCATTCGAGACCCTGGTCGAAGCCGGGTATCAACCGGAGTCGGCCTACTTCGAGACCCTCCACGAGCTCAAGCTCATCGTCGACCTCCTCTACGAGGGAGGCCTGTCGTGGATGCGGTATTCGGTGTCAGACACCGCCGAGTACGGGGATTACACCAGAGGGAATCGGATCGTCACCGACGAGACCCGGGAACGGATGCGTGAGATCCTCGGCGAGATCCAGTCGGGGGCCTTTGCCAACGAGTGGCTGGCCCAGGCCCGGGAAGGAGCCCCCTTCCTCCTCGAGCAGCGTCAGGCCAACCGGGCCCATCAGATCGAGCAGGTGGGGACCGAGCTGCGCAAGCTGATGCCTTTCATGGACCCCAAAAC
>CAYZKF010000213.1:0-2857 GCA_964479135.1 uncultured Acidimicrobiaceae bacterium | reverse complement strand
ACCGTGTCGGGGACCGCAGTCCAGTAGGCCACGGTGACCACCCGCATCCTCGGGTCACGACCTGGGTCGCCGTAGACACCGAACTCGACCAGCGGGCTCTCGCTCCCGAGACCGGTCTCTTCGGCCAACTCCCTGGCGGCGGCGGCCTCCAGTGTCTCGTCTGGGTCGACGAACCCGCCGGGCAGGGCCCATGCTCCCCGGAACGGGGGGTTGGCCCGTTCCACCAGAGTCACCCGAAGCTCCCGGTCAGCGATGGTGAACACCGCGACATCGGCGGTGACCCCGAACCGGGCAGGAGTCGAGGGGCCGTCGGCCGAAACCGTCATCCGAATCACTATATGTGATATCCACAAAAAGATGACCGGATAGTCTGAGCCGATGACCACACTCGAAGACCGGTTCCGGGGGTTGATGGTGGGGACCGCGGTGGGCGACTGTCTGGGCAGACCCGTGGAAGGTCATCGCAGTGTCGGCGAGGCCTACCTGACCGAGGTGGTGACCGACCCACCCCCGCTGATCTACACCGACGACACCGCGATGACCATCAAGCTGGCCGAATCGCTGGTCGAGTCGAACGGGTTCGACGGCTCGGACTTGGCAATGCGGCTCGCCACCGAATTCGGCGACGATCCCAACCGGGGTTACGGCGGTGGGGTCGCCCGTTTCTTCGAGGCAGTCCTTTCCGGGGCTCGCTGGCACGTAGCCGCCGAGGCCCAGTTCGACGGTGAAGGCTCTTATGGCAACGGTGGGGCGATGCGGGTGGCCCCGGTGGCTCTTTGGGCCTACTCCGACCTCGACGAGACGGCACGCCTCGCCGGAGATAGCGCCCGGGTGACCCACACCCACCCGATCGGGGTCGAAGGAGCGGTGGTCCAGGCGGTGGCCGCTCACCACGCCCTCAACACTCCCGACGATGGCGACCTCGACGTGGGGGCGCTCCGCGCCGATCTCGACCGGTTGGTGGAGACCGACCAGTTCCGGGACAAGCTCCAGACCCTGGACCGGTGTCTCGAAGAAGACGACGACGAGAATGCGGCTCTCCATCTGGGCAACTGGGTGGCCGCCGACAAGTCGGTGGTTACCGCCCTCTACTGTTACCTCAAGGCAACCAGTTTCGAAGAGGCGATCCTTCGGGCGCTTCGGATCGCCGGGGACACCGACACCATCGGCGCCATGACCGGCGCCTTGGCCGGTGCCCGGTTCGGGCTCAGCGGGATCCCCGACCCCTGGCTCGGGGTCGAAGGCCACGACCGTCTGGTCGAACTGGCCGACGCCATTGCCGCACGCCACGCCTGACCCCTCGGAGGTGTTCGGGCGACGGTCGGGCCAGGTTTCAAACCAGGCCGCCTCGCCACGGCGAACCGGTCAAAATCCGGGGGCGGGCGCGGCGGTGGCCGCACTGATCAGGGACAAGCGGCTGGTCGACGGATCGGTTCGCCGGGTGAGAGGACCGCTCGAGGCTGGGGGTTGCACGCCACCCTCGAGCGTTTGCGTTGTGTAGGTTCTTCAGCAATCGGAGAAGGAGGAACCGATGGGATCAGTGAAGACCTTGCGCACGGTGATGCAGGTGCAGTCAGTTGTATTCTTTGCCTACGGAGCGGCGTTTTTGCTGATTCCCGACGTCGCGCTGGGCACCTTGTTCGGCTATGACGTGGATTCATTCTGGCCGCGGGCGGTTGGCGCAGTGTTCCTCGGTGTCGCCTGGGCCGAATGGAATGTCGCCGAGCGACTCGCCGAACGACTCGACTTGGTATGGCCGTTCGCATTCATCGCGGGCCTGCTGGTCGTGGTGTTCATCTGGGAGCGTGCCGCCGGGACCTACCCGGGGACCGAGTCGTTCTGGTGGGTGAGCCTGGTGGTGAGCCTGGTGTTCACCGTGGCGGTGATCGCAGTCCGTCCCCGCAAAGCCCCCGAGCCGACGCCGGAGGGTTAATGCTCTCCGGTGTAGGTGCCTGAAGCCAGTCGGCACTGCTCCAACTCAGCGGAGATCGCCTTCGATCACCCTATTGGGGGGCAACTAGACCTGGCCGGAAGCGAGGTCATGCCAACTCGGTTCCCGGTCGTCCCGGATGGTCGGCGTCCATGAACAGATCGAGGAGCTCGCCGATGGCACGCTGGCGACTTATGGCATCGTGCACCGGGAGGTGAGCCTGGACGTGATAGACGTTGCGTCTGCCCTGTTTCTCTTTGGCCACGTACCCGCCGCTGGTGAGATCGGAGACGATGCTGAAGGCGGTTCGCTCGGTGACATCGAGAGCCGAAGCGATGTCGCGGAGCCGAGAATTGGAGTCATGGGCGATGAACAACAGCGCCCGGGCATGATTGGTCAGGAAGCTCCAGTCACTTGGCATGATCTGAGGGATGACTATAGCAGAAAATAACCAGAAACATCTTGCCAGAATCAAGTTAATAGGGTAACGTCTTCGGGAGATGTCCGGTTAGAGGCGCCGTCGGCGGCTCAACTTCCCGGTCGCGAAAGGAGCCCCGCGATGTTTGTCACGGGAGCCGTCAGTGTCCTTCTCCTCGTGCTGTTGCTCTCCCGCATGCATCGAGGTCGCACCCTGGGCCGTTTCTCACCAAGGCCCTTGTTTCGTCGGAGGCGCGCCGCAGGGGTCGGAACCGTCTTCTTGCTGGTGGTAACCCTGGTCTCAACCCTGCTGGCGGTGAATATCGCCGTGGCGGCGATAGTTCCCACCATCCAACTGGGCACCTCGGCCAACTATTCGGTTCTGGGCGGCCAGACGGTCACCAACACCGGCGACAGTGTCCTGGCCAACAGTGTCGGAGTGTGGCCGGGAACCGCGATCACAGGTTTTCCCCCCGGCGAGGTGCTCCCACCGGGGATCGTAGATGACGG
>CAYZKF010000212.1:0-2885 GCA_964479135.1 uncultured Acidimicrobiaceae bacterium | reverse complement strand
GCCTGGACTCATCACTTAAACCCTTCCATTCTACCGGGAGTGCAGGTCTTGCCACAGCCCGAGGGACCGAGGAGCGAGAAGAACTCGCCGTCTTCGACTGTCAGATTGACATGGTCGACGGCGACCACTTCGCCGAACCGCTTGACCAACCCGACAAGTTCGACGACACCACTCATAGCGGCGGCGAGTCTATGCCGTCACCGGGTGATGACTCCGGCGAACTGGTCGAGGGTCTCCAGGTAGCGGTCGATGTCCTCTTCGGTGTGCTGGACCGAGATCAGCCATTGCTCGCCTTTGCCCCAAGGAGGGAGGAAGACCCCCCGGTTGTACTGGTAGAGCCAGGCAGCATGGGCGTACCGCTCGTCGATGCGGAGGAAGTCGCGGTAAGTCCGCATCGGCTCCTTGGAGTAGATCACACTCCCTTTGGCCCCGGCGGTGGCGACATGGGCGGTGAGCTGGTGGCGACGGACCACCTCCTCGGCCCCGGTCCTCATCCTGGTCTGCAGGTTGTCGAGATGGGCGTAGGCGTCGGGGACCATCACCTCGGTGAGCATCGCCTTGGCTGCAGCCAGGCCGAGCGGGTTCCCGTTGAAGGTACCCACCTGCTGATAGGTCCCGTCGGCGATCACCCCCATCACCTGTTCGGTGCCCCCGATGGCGGCAATAGGCAATCCGCCGCCGAGCGACTTGGCCAGACAGACGATGTCGGGCACCACACCAAAGTGGCGGGTCGCCCCACCAAGACCCACGGTGAGACCGGTCTTGACCTCGTCGAAGGTGAGCATGGCGTGGTGCCTCCGGGTCACCTCGCGGAGACCGCTGATGAATCCCTCTTCGGGTATGAGTATCCCGCAGTTCTGGAGGATGGGCTCGACGATCACCCCGGCAATCTGTCCGGGGTTCTCGGCGAAGAGCGCCTCGACCAACTCGAGGTCGTTGAAGGTCGCCACCAGTGTGAGGTCAACCATCGCCTGGGGTATCCCGGTGCCGGCGGCCACCGCCACCGGGCGATGCTCCGGCCCGAGGTCTTCTTCGTTCCACACCGAGACCATGACGGCGTCGTGGTGACCGTGGTAGCCCCCTTCGAACTTGATTATCAGATCGCGCCCGGTGACCGTCCGCATCAGGTGGATGGCATCCATGGTCGCCTCGGTCCCCGAGTTCGAGAACCGCCACTGGGGTTGCAGATAACGTCGTGACAGCTCCTCGGCGACCACGATGACATCCGGCGTGGGCTGGGCGAAGTGGGTGCCTTTGGTGACCCGTTCGGTGACCGCCCTCACCACCGCCGGATGGGCATGTCCGGCAAGCATCGCCCCGTAGCCTCCGTGGTAGTCGATGTACTGGTTGCCGTCGACGTCCCAGACTTTGGAGCCCTGCCCCCGGTCGATCCATATCGGGCGGGGTCGGGATATCTGCCAGCTCGAAGTCACCCCACCGGAGAGGTACCTGTTGGCCTGCCCGGCATACTCCCCGGCTCTCGGCGACCGGTCGAGAAAACTTTGCTCTTCTTCACGGATCAGGTCGTCGAGTACCGACACCAGATCCCCTGAGGGGAGCATGAGCCACCGTCCTTTCGGGTATCCTGACTCACCATTCAGGATACACCGGCCTCTAGATTGGTGCCCCGGAGAGAGCAATGACCATCGAATCGTTGAGCAGAGAAGCATTGGAGCGGACCGTCGCGCCCTTCGGGCAGAACCTGACCCTTCCTGCGGAGGCTTACACCGACGAGTCGGTGCTCGACTGGGAACGGGACAACATCTTCAGGTCCACCTGGGTTTGTGTGGGGAGACTCGAGGAGTTGGTCGGTCCCGGTCAAATCAGGGCGATCGACGTCGCCGGTGAAGGCGTACTCCTCACCCTCGACGCCGAGTCGGAGCTTCGGGCCTACTCCAACGTCTGCCGCCACCGGGGACACGAGTTGGCTCCGGTCGGGGATGCCATCGACGCCCGACTGATCCGCTGCCCCTATCACGCCTGGACCTACCGGTTCGACGGCTCACTTCGGGCGGCCTCCACCTTCACCCAGACCCCCGGCTTCGAGATGAGCGAATACCCACTGATCCCGATCGCAGCCGCCAGCTATGGGGGGTGGGTCTGGGTCGACCTCTCCGGCAACGCCGGCGATATCGCCGACCACTTCGGCAATCTCGCCGAACTGATCGCCCCTTACGAGACCGGGCGGCTCCGCACCGCCGCCAGCCACGATTATGTGGTCGAGGCCAATTGGAAGATCATCGTGGAGAACTACAACGAGTGTTACCACTGCTCCTCGATCCACCCCGAGTTGTGTGAGGTGACACCACCCGACAGCGGCGTCGACCACGAGCCGACCGGGATGTGGCTGGGTGGGACCATGGACCTCAAGCCGCATGCGGTGACCATGTCGCTCGACGGGGCATCGAAGGGAGTCAACTTCCGGGGCATCGACGAGGGCGCCGCCCGCCAGGTCTGGTACCTGACGGTCACCCCCAACCTGTTGCTGTCACTCCACCCCGATTATGTGATGACTCACCGTCTCACCCCGCTTTCGACCGGTCAGACCCACATCGAGTGCTCGTGGCTGTTCCCGCCCGAGACCTTCGAGCTCGAGGGCTTCGACCCTTCCTACGCGGTCGACTTCTGGGACATCACCAATCGGGAGGATTGGACCGCCTGTGAGGCGGTGATGCGGGGTGTCCGCAATCAGGGGTACCGGCCCGGGCCCCTGTCCAGCTGGGAGGGGACCGTCTACCAGTTCCTCACCTGGATGGGCCATCTCTACCTGGGACACGGGTTCGTCGTCCCCGAGGTCCCCGTCCACGAGCTCCGTTAGCTCTTGTCCCCCCGTTTACCGGGGGACCAACGGCCGCCAGGCCGTCGAGGGAGGAATGGCGACCCAC
>CAYZKF010000211.1:0-2903 GCA_964479135.1 uncultured Acidimicrobiaceae bacterium | reverse complement strand
GACGCAGGACGAAGACGCACCCGGTGCGGTGCGTTGAGGACGAGGACGCAGCCAGCCATTAGGGGCGTCGAGGGTCGGCGGGACATGGGTGAGACTTGCGAGTCGGTGCACTAGTACTCCAGCCAGGTGCCCGCTAGTTGGATCCACGGCTCCAGACCCGGTGAGCCGTCGACCCGTCGAGGCCTCTTGAAAGTGTGGCTCCCATCGGGCACAGTCGGAGGGTGGCCATCTCAGAGGCAGCCCGGCACGACCTCTACACTGGTCTCAATGAGTTGCTCGGACCCGAGCGAACCGAGACCCTGATGAGCGCCCTGCCGGTGCACGACCTCGACGAGGTCGCCACCAAAGGCGACCTCGCCGAACTGAGGGCGGAGCTCAAAGGCGACATCGCCGAACTTAGGGCGGAGCTCAAGGGCGATTTCGCAGTGCTCGGCTCCAAGGTCGACACTATGCAGGTGGAGCTGCGGCCACCAACAAGCGACTGGACCGCCTGATCTTCGCCATGATCGGTGGGCTGGTAGCCATCATCGTCGCCCTGGCCGGCATCATCATCAACCTGTAGGTCAGACCGTAGGACACCACCGCCCCTTCAGCGGGCGGCGGCGAGCCCGGCGTAGTGGCCGGCGATGATCGCGGCGTCGGCGTTACCGGCGGTGTTGGAGAATCGAACGTAGAAGGTCTGGTTCGAAGGGCGATACACCGCCACTGTGTCCTTGCCGTCACCGTTCCAGTCGCCGGCAACCATCATGTCTCCAGGGTTGCCATAGACGAACTGGGCCTCGGCGACTCCGGTGGTGTTGGAGTTGCGGTAGTAGACGAGCCCACTCGACTCCCGATGCAGGCCGATGGTGTCGACACCATCTCCGTTGAAGTCCCCGACAAACGGCTTGTCACCGGAGTTGCCGAAGAGGAAGGAGTACTCGGCGGCTCCCAGCCCCTGGTCGTTGGAGCCCAGCTTGTTGACGATGTAGAAGCGAGCCTCGGACGGCCGGTACACCGACACGGTATCGCACCCGTTCCCATTGAAGTCGCCGACCACCGGGATGTCGCCGGGATTGCCCAGGAAGAACCGGATATCGGCCACCCCCTGGGTGTTCGAGTTGCGGAGGTACACATACCCATCGGAGCGGCGATAGAGGCCCGGGGTGTCCACGCCGTCGCAGTTCCAATCGCCGGCGAACCCGACATCGCCGGAGTTGCCGAAGTAGAAGGAAGTGGTCTGGCGGGGGGCCGAAATGGTCTCCCACCGATGCCAGCGTCCCCCGGAGTCCTGGAAGACCACCCGGTCGCACTGGCGTCCCAGCGGACAGATGTCGGGGACGTCCTGTTGGCTGGTGATGATCGAGTTGATCACGGTCGGAGTGCCTGCTCCCTGGACGAATATCCCCGGATACCCGGACGTCTCGAATCCGGCGCTGGGGTTGTGTCGCAACACCGAGTTGTCGATGACCAGGGTCCCGGTGTTGTTGTTGCTGACGAAGAAGACGGCTCCGCCGCCCTCGTTGGCATGGTTGTTCTCCACCCTGCTCCCCAGCAGGCGGAGGGTGAAGGTGTTGCCGTCCAGGTATATGGCGCCCCCGCTCCCCCCACCGGGAGTTCCGCTCCGCTGTGGGTTGGCTCCCCACCCGATCGCCTGGTTGTTGCGGAAGGTGCTGTTGTAGATGGTCCAGGAGACGCCGATGCTGCTGATGGCGCCGCCGTTGGAACAGACCCCGCCTTCAAAAACGCTGTTGGTCACGAAGACCGGCTGGTTGTTGTGCTGGCTGAACACCCGAAGGGCGGCACCACCGACGTCAGGACCTGTCGGATTGCACCGATTGTCGACGAAACGGCTGTTCACCACCTTGAACCGACCACCCCGGACGAATATCGCACCGCCCCCGCCCCCACCTTCGGTCCCCTCGACGGCTCCGGTCGAGTTGCCGCCGACGAAGGTCAGATTCTGCACGGTGAGCCGGGGGTGATCCTGGTTCTGACAATGAGAGGTGGTCCACTTCTGCGCCTGATCGCAGGTGTTCATGTAGAGGATGCGACGGGTTCCCCCACCGCTGAGAGTCACCAGCCCACCACCGTCGAGCACGATCTCCGGCCCGGTGTCGTTGACGATCTTGGCGGTCTGGGTCATCACGATGGTCACCGGGTTGGGCCCGCAGTTGAACCGGATGATCCCTCCCTGAGCCACCGCGGCGACAACCGCCGCCGAGGTGCAACTCTGGGGTGTCCCGTTTCCGATGAGCCGGTCCGGGCTCGAAGTATCGACGGGGCCCGCCCCGGGTGGGACCGGGTAGTCCCCGACCGACTGGCCTGACGCCGGGGTGGCCAACCAGAGCAGAACGACGAACCCGCCGACGATGAGGAGCATCCGCACATGCCAGTCCCGAAACATCAGATTGGATCGGTCGCTGATGAGGGTGGCTTGAGCCATGGGGTAACCGCGGCGATCGCCGGCAGGTGATCTCAGATCAGGCCCAGCCCTCGCACCGCCGACCGCTCCTCTTCCAGTTCGGCAACACTTGCGTCGATCTGCTCACGCGAGAATTGGTCGATGTCGAGACCCGGGACGATCTCCCAGTTTCCCCCCCGGGTGACACAGGGAAAAGACGAGATCAAGCCTTCGGGGACCCCGTATGACCCGTCAGAGACCACGCCCATCGACACCCAGTCGCCGTCTGGTGTCCCCGAGACCCAATCGCTGACATGGGCGATGGCGGCATTGGCCGCCGAGGCGGCCGAGGACGCACCCCGGGCCTCGATGATGGCGGCTCCCCGCCTGGCCACGGTGGGGATGTAGGTCGACTCCACCCACTCCCGGTCAACCATGCCCAAAGCACTCTCACCGTCGACCTCACAGTGGACCAGGTCGGGGTACTGGGTGGTGGAGTGGTTGCCCCATATCGTCATCC
>CAYZKF010000210.1:0-2907 GCA_964479135.1 uncultured Acidimicrobiaceae bacterium | reverse complement strand
TCTCGCCCCGAGGCGTATGTCGCTGGCCGGTCGGCCGCCCACCTACTCGGCTTTCCCGGCTTCCCGAAGTCCCGGCCGGAGATTCTCGTCCCCTTCTCAGGGAACGCTCGATCTCCCCTGGCTCGCGTGATCAGAAGCCGGCTGTTCGACAAAGTCTCTTATGAGACGACCGAGGCATTCCGGGTCACGACCACCGCCGAGACCATCCTCACGTTGGGATATCGAGAGCCGAGCTCGGTGATCGAGCGTCTCGTCGACGATCGACTTGCAGCCAGACGGCTCCAGATCGAGGACTTCGACCCGATTCTCGCCCGCCTTGAAGGAGCTCGGGTGAGGGGCCTCCCCGGACTTAGACGCATTGTCGCAGCGCGCGATGCAAACGCCTACCAGCCACCCACCACCGAACTGGAGCGACTCCTGTACATGGTCTTGGATCACCCGGACATCCCCGGGTACGCGAGGCAGCTGCCCATTTACTACCCGAGCAGACGAGCCACTGTCGATGCCTTTATACCGGAATGGCGTGTCATCGTAGAGGCGGATGGGCGACGCTGGCACACCCGAGCAGAGGACTTCGAGGTCGACCGGGAACGTGACAACGCGGCCGCCGCCGCCGGGCTGATCACCGTTCGATTCTCCTATTCCATGCTGGTCAAAGACCTCGAGGCATGCCGCCAGACGCTCGTCGACACCGGAAGTTGGAGGAAGAGCGCGTGATCGTGTGCACCAAACCACCTGACAGCTCCTACCTTGCATACACAGGGGCCTCTCGTGTGCACCAAACCCCCTGACAGCTCCTCCCGTGCACACGCATAGGTCTCCTCCCGCGCACACACAGGAGTCGGGAAGGGCTTAAATCATCCAGCATGGGTTTTCGCACCAAACAGGTACATGCCGGGGTGACCCCGGATCCGACCACCGGAGCCATCCTCACCCCTATCTTCCAGTCGACCACCTTCGTCCAGGAGTCGGTCGACGAATACATGGGTCGTGGGTACTCCTACTCGCGCGCCGGGAATCCCACGGTGCGGGCTTTGGAGGACAAGCTGACCGCTCTGGAGGGTGGCCACGACACCACTGCTTACGCCTCGGGGATGGCGGCCACGGTTGCGGTGTTCCTTGGCCTGCTCCGGCAGGGTGACCACATCGTCCTCGCCGACGTGGTCTACGGAGGCACTTATCGGTTCGCCGACCAGTTCATCACCAAGTTCGGAGTGGACGTCGATTTCGTCGACACCGCCGAGGCCCACAAGGTCGAGGCGGCGATGCGCCCCGAGACCAAGATGGTGTTCACCGAGACCCCTGCCAACCCCACCCTCAAGGTCACCGACCTGGCTGCGATCTCGGCGATCTGCCGGGCCCACGACACCCTCCACGTCACCGACAACACCTTCCTCACCCCCTACTACCAGCGGCCATTCGAGCTCGGTGTCGACATCGTCATCCACTCGACCACCAAGTTCCTCGACGGGCACAACTCGACCATCGGTGGCGCGGTGGTGGTGAGCACCCCCGAGCTCCAGGAGCAGATCGCTTTCGCCCGGATCTCGGCGGGTCTGGTGATGTCCCCGATGGTGGCCTGGCTGACCCTCCAGGGGGTGAAGACGCTCAGCGAGCGGATGGACCGCCAGTCGGCCAACGCTCTCGCCGTCGCCGAGTTTCTCCAGAGCCACGACAAGGTCGATTACGTCACCTACCCCGGGCTCCCCTCCCACCCCCAACACGACCTCTCGAAGAGACAGGCCACCGGGTTCGGCGCCATGGTCTGCTTCGAGGTCAACGGTGGTGTCGAGGCGGGCAAGCGGCTCATGGACGCAATCGAGCTGTGGAGTCTCGCCGAGAACCTCGGCTCGGTTGAGTCCCTGATCACCCACCCGGTGACAATGACCCACGCCGCGGTGCCCCGTGAAGAGCGGATCGCCGCCGGGATCACCGACGGCCTGGTGCGACTGTCGGTCGGGTTGGAAGATGCCGACGACTTGATCGAGGCTCTCGACCGAGCCCTGGGCAAGGTCTAGTGCAGCCGTGGATCGAGTAGGGGGGATCTAGGACCGCACTCGAGAACCCCACCACGGAAGACCAGTCCGGGCACCTCTCAGACCGGACTACGCACCCTGACCAGGGTGTCACGGGCCAGCTTGACACCTTCGGCGGTCTCCACCGGGCGACGAACCACCTGGTTTTCCACGATGGTCATCCCTTCGACCCAGGACCGGAGCAGATCTCTGTCCCAGAGGACCTCGGGGACCTGAGGTCCGCCATGACCATGATCGAGGTTGGATTGATCGTGACCGATCATGAACAACTCTCCGCCGGCCCCCAGCCAGCCTGCCGCCCGAGTCACAACCTTCTCCATCTCGCGCTCGACCAGTTGGAGATAGGCGATGACTATCAGGTCGAAGACCCGGTCGGGCTGCCACTCCCTGACGTCGGCGACTTCCCAACGCACCGTCTCGGAAACCGCCCGACCCCTCTCCACCGCGACCTCGGAGAAGTCGACCGCGGTCATCTCCCAACCACGCCCGGCCAGCCATATTGCATTGCGCCCCTCACCGGAGGCGAGGTCGAGCCCGACTCCAACGGGTAGGTCGCCCAACCTGTCGGCGACAAACATGTTGGGGTCGACCGACCAGAGCCGGTCGGCTGCCCGGTACTTCTCGTCCCAGTCGATGGCGTTCAACTATCCGAACTCGATGCCCTGGGCGAGGGGAAGGTCGTCTCCCCAGTTGATGGTGGTGGTCTGTCGGCGCATGTATGCCTTCCAGGCGTCGGAACCAGCCTCCCGCCCCCCACCGGTCTCCTTCTCGCCACCGAAGGCGCCGCCGATCTCGGCCCCGGAGGTGCCGATGTTGACGTTGGCGATCCCGCAGTCCGAACCGGTGGCGCTGAGGAAACGCTCGGCGTTCT
>CAYZKF010000209.1:0-2916 GCA_964479135.1 uncultured Acidimicrobiaceae bacterium | reverse complement strand
TCATCCTGCTCTTCACCTTTGGCGAGCCGGTCGCCGGATGGCTGTCGGTGGCGACAGTCGTGGCCTACACCACGGCGACGGCCCTCTACCTGACCACCGGCCGCGCCGCGCTCTACATCCACCTCATGCTTTGGCCCAGCCTGATCCAGAACATCACCACCCATGTGGTGTTGGGCGGGTTCGTCTGGTCCGGTGGCTACATCACGTGGGGCATCGTCGCCTCGGCTTCCGCCGCCTTGTTCCTGGGACGACGGATCGCCATGCTCAGCACCGGTCTCTACCTGTCGGCCGCCCTAGTGCTCATCTTCTTCGAGTCGGCTCTGCGTACCCGTCGGGATCGGCCCGAGCCGTTGATCTCGGCCCTTCTGGCAATCGACGTGTTCGTGGTCAGCATGCTCATCCTGGTGCCCATCGTGATCCTCCTGGTCGAGCAGATCCGACATGAGCAGGCAAGGTCGCAGGGGTTGCTGTTGAACGTCCTGCCCGCGGTCATCGCAGAGAGACTCAAGCGCTCCCCCGGAGTCATCGCCGACGAGTACGAGAGTTGCACTGTCTTGTTCGCCGACATCGTCGGGTTCACCGACCATGCCTCCCAGGTCGCTCCCGAACGGCTGATCTCTGAGTTGAACGTGATCTTCTCCCACTTCGACGGACTGGTCGAGCATTGCGGTGGGGAGAAGATCAAGACCATGGGCGATGGCTACCTGGCGGTAGCCGGTGCCCCCGAGGAACAGCCCGACCACATCGCCGCGATGTGCGAGCTGGGTCTTCGCATGCAGGAGGCGATGCCCGAGATCAACCGAGAGCTCGGAACCGACTTCGAGCTGCGAGTGGGAATCAACACCGGGAGGGTGGTGGCCGGGGTGGTGGGGACCGCCCGGTTCTCCTACGACCTGTGGGGGAGCACGGTGAACCTGGCCAGCCGGATGGAGGCATTGAGCGAGCCGGGCACCATCCAGGTCACCGAGGCTGTGGCCAGGGTGGTCGAAGACCGCTTCTCGTTCCGGGAAGCCGGTGTGAGCGAGGTGAAAGGGGTCGGGCCCACCGCCGTCTATCTGCTGGTGGGCCGGGTCGCACAGCGCTCAGAACCCGAGCCAGGTCTCTTCTTGCAGTGATTCGAGGTCGCTCTTCATCAGTCCTTTGGGCGACACGGTGTAAACACTGTCCCCGATCACGATCGAACGCATGATCTGAGCGCGGCCGTCCCAGTTCTTCTCGTCCCCACCGGGGTGGGCGAGACGGCGGATCTCAGTGAGCTCACCGGAGTCATCGACCGCCAGGGCGACGGCGCCGAGAAAGCCCGACTCGGTCTTGTCGTCCCACCACCACTGCTGGACCGGCACCATCGCCAACCCGGTGGGCGCCCAGTAGAGGAAGGCGTGGTGGTCGTATTCGACCTGGGACGACGATCCCTCGCTCAAGGTGAACTGGTCGATCTTGGTGGGTCGGGACAGATCGCTCACGTCGAAAGTCGAGACCTGGGTCCCCTGGGTCTGGCCGCTGTCGGTGGCGTCCTGGCCGATTCCCATGAGCAGCCCCTCCCCCAGCGGATGCAAGTAGGCGGAATAGCCGAGGATCTTCAACTCCCCCACTACCCGGGGATCGGCCGGCTCGGAGAGATCGATGGTATACAGCGGGTCGGTTTGGCGGAACGTCACCACATAGGCGACATCCTCGATGAATCGCACCGAGTAGATCTGCTCGGTCCGACCCAACCCGTCGACCTTGCCGACTTCCGCCAGCTCGCCGCCGTCTTCTTCGAGCACGGTCACCATCGACTCGGAGTCGAACCCGCTCCCCCACCAGTTGGGGCTGGTGGTAGAAGCGACTCTCAGCCGACCGTCGTGCTCGTCCATGGCGAACTGGTTGAGCAGGTATCCCTCGACCTGGCCGGTGGCGACGTAGTCGGTGACATCGGTCCGGCTGATGTCGAACTTGTGGATCTCGGTGACCACCTCGTCGGGTCGCCCGTCGGTCACACCGGCCCGCCCCCACTGCCACATCTGCCAGTTCTGGGTGGCAACGTAGAGGTTCTCGGCAGAGGCATAGATGGTGTCGCCGGTGGCGAGCACTCCGGTGGCGTCGACAACGTCCAGCCCGTTCCCGATGTCGATGGTGACCACGGACAGCATGTCCAGCCCCGAGAACTCCTCGGGATGGGTGGCCCGGTCACAGTCGAAGAGGGAGCCCTCGCTGGTGACCCTCCCGTCAGCGTCGCTGACCAGGTAGTAGGGGATCCAGTTCTCGGAGCTGGACCTCTCGATGATCCTCCGGTTTTCGGCGAGTGCCTCACGCTCGGCCTTGAGACCCGAACCTGAGGGGTAACTCCATTCGAATCCCACCGGTCCCGAGCCGAGGACGAGGCGGATGGTCTCGCCAACCATGCGTGCCGAGATGAAGCGACCATCGATGCTCATCGTGCGCACGATCTCGGGCTTGCCACTGATGTCGACCTCGATCAGTTGAACGTTGGAAGTTTGGGGGAAAGGACCGATGCGGTCGCTCTCGGCGAGAGGATGGATCGGCATCCAGCCGGTGCCGAATAGGAGAACCCTGTCGCCGGAGAGGAAGAGGCTCTGCACCGAGACGTCTCCCACCGAGAGACGGCCGATCACCACCGGCCTGGGCCCGGCGACATCGGCGACGATCAGGGTGCCATCGGCCAGGACCACGATCCGTTCGCCGTCGGTCTTCACCATGTCCGGCTCGTCGACACCGAGCACCTGGACGTTGGTCCCCGAATATTCGACTGCTCCCGCGGCGAGAGGCCCGGCCCGCTGCGCGCCCCCGTCGGTGGCTTCCTCGACCGCCCAGCCGACCGTCCCGCCGAAGAAGGGGGTATCAGCGAGCCCATAGGGACCGACCAGGTCCAGACCATGTGAGATCACATAGTCGAGAAAGGTGTCACAAGCGTCG
>CAYZKF010000208.1:0-2928 GCA_964479135.1 uncultured Acidimicrobiaceae bacterium | reverse complement strand
ATGGCCCTGGTCGCCCACTCCCGGCTGCCCGCATTCGCCACCCTGCGGGCCGAGGGCATCGAAGTTGTCACCCCCGAAGAGGCGACTCGGTCCCGACTTCCCGACATCTCCATCGGGCTGTTGAACCTGATGCCCGACGGCGCCCTGGTCGCCACCGACCGCCAATTCATCAGACTGGCCGCTGCCTACGCCGACCGGGCCGACCTCTGGGTGTTCCCCTTCACCCTCGCCCCCGACCATCGGGGCAAAGACGCCCAGGCCCATATCGACGCCTACTACTGGCAGTTCGGGGCCATCCAGGCTTGCGGGGTCGACGCTCTGATTGTCACCGGCGCCAATCCCGCCCACACCGACCTCACCGAGGAGAGCTTCTGGAACGCCCTGGTGGCGGTCCTCGACTGGGCCGAGACCTCGACGGTCTCGGTGTTGTGCAGCTGTCTCGCCACCCACGCCGTTCTGGAGAAGGATCGCCTGGCGAAACGGTCCCGACTTCCCGGGAAGTGCTGGGGCGTGTATCGACATCGGGTGGTCGCCGACCACCCGATGGTCGCCGGACTCACCCCGGAGGTCACCGCCCCCCACTCCCACTTCTACGACATCTCGGCGGCCCAATTCGAATCGGCGGGAGCCCGGGTCCTGGTCCAATCAGGTCAGGGAGTCCACATCGCAGTCGACGCCAACGACTTCTACCTCTTCTTCCAAGGCCACCCCGAATACGAGCCGGTCAGCCTGCTCAAGGAGTACCAGCGGGAAGTGGCCCGTTACCACAGCGGGGAACGGGCCGAATTCCCCCCGATACCGGAGCACTACTTCGACCAGCGGTCACTCCCCGCCCTGGAACAGCACCGCCGGGTCACCGAGACGACACGAGTCGAGGGCGGTGACCTCCCGCCACTCCCCGAAGAGGTCGAAATCACACCGTCGGATTGGGTCGAGCCAGGGCGGATCGTGTTCCGCAACTGGCTGGGACGGATCGAACGGGCGAAACGGAACTAGGCAGACAAACACCACGAGGGAGCGAGACAGCCATGGAAACCCAGGAGGCATACGGGTTCGACACCCGAGCGGTCCACGCCGGCCAACGACCCGACCCGGAGACCGGGGCCCGGGCGATGCCGATCTACGCTTCGACGTCGTTCGTCTTCGAAGACGTCCAACACGCCGCCGACCTGTTCACCCTGCAGACCTTCGGCAACATCTACAGCCGGATCAGTAACCCGACCACTGCCGCCTTCGAGGAGCGGATGGCCTCCCTCGAGGGGGGTCTGGGGGCGGTGGCCACCGCGTCGGGGAAGGCGGCCCAGCTGGTCGCCCTGCTCACCCTGGTCGAGCAGGGAGACCATATTGTCTCCTCCAACGCCCTCTATGGGGGGACCTTCATGCAGTTCGGGGTGACCATGCGACGAATGGGGATTGAGGTCAGCTTCGTCGACTTCTCCTCACCCGACCAGGTGGAGGCCACGATTCGCCCCGAGACCAAAGCCCTGTTCGCCGAGACCGTCGGCAACCCGGGATGCGACATCCTCGACATCGGCCTCTACGCCGATATGGCCCACCGTCTCGGTGTCCCCCTGGTGGTCGACAACACCTTCGCCACCCCCTACCTGTGCCGTCCCTTCGAACATGGGGCCGACATCGTGGTCCACTCGGCGACCAAGTTCATCGGCGGGCACGGCACGGTGATCGGCGGGGTCATCGTCGAGTCGGGCACCTTCCCGTACGACAACGGGAAGTTCCCGTTGATCACCGAGCCTTCCCCGTCGTACCACGACCTCAACTTCTGGGAGAACTTCCGGGAGTACGGGTATCTGATGAGGGCCAGGACCGAGGTGATGAGAGACATCGGGGCCGCCCTGTCCCCGTTCAACTCCTTCCTCCTCCTCCAAGGGTTGGAAACCCTCTCGCTGCGGATGCAACGCCACGTCGCCAACGCCGGCACTGTGGCTCACTTTCTCGCCGAACACCCGCTGGTGGAGTGGGTGCGCTACCCGATCTTCGACGACAACCCGTGGACCGCATTAGCCGGCAAGTATCTTCCCGAAGGCCCCGGTGCGGTGTTCACCTTCGGGATCGAAGGCGGGTACCAGGCCGGGGTCTCCTTCATCGAGAACGTCAACCTCGCCTCCCACCTGGCCAATGTCGGAGACGCCAAGACCCTGGTCATCCATCCGGCGTCGACCACCCACCAACAGGTGCCCACCGTCAGCCGGGAGGCGATGGGCATCGGAGACGACATGATCCGAATCTCGGTTGGAATCGAAACCGTCGACGACATCATCGCCGACCTCGACCAGGCACTGAGGGCCGGACGATGACCGTATCTGCCATCCCCGACGCCACCGCCCAAGAGCGTCTCCGCATCATCCAGACCGCAGGTTCGGTTGCCCTAGTCGGCGTCTCGGCCAACCCGATCAGGTCATCGAACTTCGTCGCCTCCTACCTGATACGCACCCCATTCCGGGTGTACATGGTCAACCCCGCCTACCCCGAGATCCTCGGCCTCAGGTCCCATCCCAGTCTCAGCGACCTTCCCGAGCGCCCTGACATCGTCGACGTGTTCCGCCGCCACGACGCCATACCCGAAGTGGTCGACGAGGCCATCGAAGTCGGAGCCAAAGTGATCTGGCTGCAACTCGGCCTCCGCCACGACCAAGCAGCAAGAAAAGCCATCGACGGCGGGCTCACCGTGGTCCAAGACCGATGCCTCAAAATCGAACACGCCCGATTCTCCGGCAAACTCCACCTCGCCGGGTTCAACACCGGAGTCATATCCTCCCAACGGCGACGACCGATCTGAAGGATTACCTGGTCTTCTGGTGAGATGGAGACCGCTTTCAAGCTGCGAGCTGCTCCAGGACATCCGGGCCCACACCCACCGCTGCGGCCTCAGAGTTGCAAGGTGTTTTCGTGAGATTCTGTCGTCTGGTC
>CAYZKF010000207.1:0-2991 GCA_964479135.1 uncultured Acidimicrobiaceae bacterium | reverse complement strand
ATCTCCTGGTTGGCGACCAGCCGCTGCTGGAGACTGTCGGTAGAAACCTGGCTAGTAACTCTCTCCCACTCCATACCCCGAACATACGTTCCCCCCATGACAGAATCAAGGGGTACGCGCCCGATCCTGAGGTTTTTTTCCGGGCTTCTACCCGATCAGGATGACCACGGCGAAACCGAGGATCACCAGATACCCGGCGACCGAGACCGTGGTCCGTGCTCGGTCAGAGAGCCGCCCTCCGACCGAGGCGCCGAGCCAGGCGATCAGGGTCTGCCACGACAAGGAGGCGACGGCGGCCCCGGCAACGAATCGGAAACCCTCGAGGGCACTCATCCCGCTGGCGATGCCCAGCCCGACCACCACGGCGACGAAATAGACCACAGTCGTCGGGTTTACCAAGGTGAGGCCCAGAAACCGGGCATAGATCGAAGCAAGATCCCGACCCTTCGGCACGGTGACCTCGACCGACCGCCCTTCGCCGACACGCGTCCTCCACAACCCGAAAGCCGCGATCCCGGCCAGCAAGACCCCGCTCGCCAGTCGGAGAGGCTCCTCGATGGTGCTGACCATGTTGACGATGGCCGTCCCACTGACCACCGCGGCTCCGGCGTAGATCAGGTCGGCGGTGGCGGCACCGGCTCCGGCGGCGAACGCCGGCCGAAACCCGCGTCTGATCCCGGTCTCGATGATGAGGAGTGCGATGGCTCCAACCGGGACGGCGATGCCATAACCGGCGAGCACCCCGGTGAAGAACGGATCCATATCGCAAATGTAGGAACCAACGACCCACCCAGCCGGGTCAATTGCCTACAGCGGCCCCCAAAACCGACTGGCCGGATCACTCGGCGCCCACCGAAGTGAGCTCGCTTTCCACCTCGATCTCGTCGGTTCGTTCGCTGGACCAGACGTGTGCGGCGAGGAGTGCGATCGCAGCGGTCGCCGAAAGACCCAACAGCCACCACACTTCTTTCCCCTTGGGCGGCAGGGGCTCCTCTTCGACCGGGGCCGTCACCACCGGAGGAGCTGTGGGAACCGACTCGACTGCCACGGCCAAATCCTCTGTCTCCATCGATTCACCGGGTTCGGGGGGAGGTGTCGATTCAAGGGGTTCGAAGACTCGACCCCCGGATTGGAAGAGAATCGAAGGATCGAGCATGAACGCTTCCGCTCTGAACGGGTAACGACCGGCGCGCAAGTCCTCTGCCGTCACTCCCCATCCCGGCCCGGTGATCATCGCATGGTCGGGCAACTCTGCGATCAGGGGATCGTCGAGGGCCCATTCCACCGAGATCTCCGAACTCTCGGGCTCGACACCGACGAGAAGCTGGGCGCCCATCATGTCACCCAGGAACTCCCCGCTGGGACCGTTGACACTCATGTTATAGACGCCGGGCTCGAGGTCGTCGGGGACGGTGAATGACACAGAAAGCCGAAGGCTCAGGTACCCGTCCAACCGGGTAGGTTGGACCGTGACCGGCCCCACCAGCATGACCTCCGGCGCCACCCCGTCGGGCGTCAACGGCCCGAACAGCCGGGCAACCCAAAGGGTGTTGTCCCACTTCGAATCCGCGTGGGTGTAGCCAACCAAGGTGACGTCCTGGCCAGGCTCGACCCGCTCATCCGGAGTGTTCATCCAGGACCCACCGGCCGCGGCTGGCAGGGCGAGTAGGAGCAGCACTCCGATGGTCACCAGAACGATCATCCGACGCATCGTCGCCCCCTTTTCCGGGACAGTCTCAAACTAAACGGACAGGGCCGAACCCGGGTCCCCCGTATCAATGTGTTGGTCAATGTGTTGGACGACGTCAACCGCTGCAGGGTTCAATCGCCTCACCTACCCGTCCTCAACCCCGGCGAAACCTGCGCTTTCAGGCCTCGGTGAGGACCTTCTCCATCACCGCGTCTTCGATGTCGTAGTTGGAGAACACCGCTTGGACGTCGTCGAGGTCGTCGAGGGCGTCGATCAGTCGGAGGAGCTTGCGGGCGTCGCTCTCCCCCACCGGGACCAGGCTCGAGGGTCGCTGGGTGATGTCCGCGGAGATGATCTCGACCTCGTCTTCCGCCAAGGCGCCACGCACCGTTCCCAGATCCGAGGGAGCGGTGACCACCTCGAAGGTCCCGTCGCCGTTGTCCTCGACATCTTCGGCGCCGGCATCGAGAGCGCCGAGAAGCACCTCGTCCTCGGAGCCTGAGGCGATGATCAGGCCTTTCTGGGAGAAGAGGTAGCCCACCGATCCAGGCTCGCCGAGACTGCCCTTGTGACGGGTGAACGTCGACCGAACATCGGAGGCGGCCCGATTGCGGTTGTCGGTGAGGATCTGGACATAAAGCGCCACTCCACCCGGCCCGTAGCCCTCGTACCAGATCTCCTCGTAGATGGCGCCGGCGACTTCACCGGTCCCCCGCTTGATCGCCCGTTCTATGTTGTCGTTGGGCATCGAGGCCGCTTTGGCCTTGAACACCGCGGTAGCCAGGGTCGGGTTGAAGTCGGGGTTGCCGCCGCCCTCACGGGCAGCGATCTCGATGGCCTTGGCCAGCTTGCCGAACAGCTTGCCCCTGGCGGCGTCCTGACGGCCCTTGCGATGTTTGATGTTGGCCCATTTGGAATGACCGGCCATGGAAAACTCAGATCATGTCGACCAGCACCCGGTGGATGCGCCCATCACCCGTCAACTCGGGGTGAAAGGAGGTGGCCAGGATCTTGTCCTGTCGCACCATGACCGGATGATCGTCGATCGTTGCCAGAACCTCCACTTCGGCGCCGACCTTCTCGATCCACGGCGCCCTGATGAAGACGGCGTGAAAACGGGATTCGAGACCCGCGATCTCCAAGTCGGTCTCGAACGAGTCGTTCTGTCGGCCGAAGGCGTTGCGTCTCACCACGACGTCCAGCGCCCCGATCAGAGGCTGATCACCCTCGGTCATCGCGCCGGCCAGGAGAATCATCCCGGCACAAGTCCCGTAAACGGGCAGACCCACCGATACCGCAGA
>CAYZKF010000206.1:0-3026 GCA_964479135.1 uncultured Acidimicrobiaceae bacterium | reverse complement strand
GTTTGAAGTATCGACTGTCGGGCACCTTGCTGCTGGCACTGGTGGTGGCTATCGGCCCGGCAGCCACGGCCCGGTCAGCGGAATCTCAGCCGGTCACAGCCGATCCCGGAGATGCCTCGGTCATCCCAGGGGAGTTCATCGTCGAGGCTTCACCTGAGGAGGCGGCCGAAGCCGGGTTGACGGTGGTTGGTGAGGTTGGGTTCGGCTGGACCCTGGTGACCGAGCCGGCGCTGGACGATGGTCCCGACGAGGATGGAGCCGAGCAGATCGCCTCGGTCACCGGGTTCGAGGTGGAGCCGAACTATCGATACCAGCTTGCCGACGAGCCGTTGTTCCCCCAGCAGTGGTCTCTCGAGAACACCGGTCAGAGCGGGGGAACCCCGGGTGCCGACATTGACATCGAGGCCGCGTGGCAGGTCACCACCGGGGATCCTGGCGTGGTCATCGCGGTCCTAGACACCGGAGTGGCCTTTGCCCATCCCGACTTGAGCGCGAGCATCTGGGTCAACACCGGCGAGATCGCCGGCAACGGGATCGACGACGATGGCAACGGGTACATCGACGATGTCCGAGGCTGGGACATGCTCGGCGACGACAACGATCCGAGCGACACCCACGGTCACGGGACCTTTGTCTCGACCACCGCCGCCGCCCCGATCAACGGGGTGGGCATGGCGGGAGTGGCTCCCAAGTCGCTGGTGATGCCGATCAGGGTCTGCGACAGCGGCGGATGCCCAGGCTCGGCCATCATCGGCGGGATGGCCTATGCCATCGACAACGGTGCCGATGTGATCAATCTCTCTTTCGGTGGGTACGGCTCCGGGTCGAACGTGATGGCGGATGCGATCAGCGAGGCGGTCAGGGCCGGGATCGTAGTGGTGGCCGCCGCCGGCAACGACGGAATCAACAATGACAATTCGGCGTTCTACCCGGCGAGCTATGCCATAGACGGTCTGATCTCGGTAGCTGCCAGCAACCGCAACGATGCCCTGGCTTGGTTCTCAAATTTCGGGGCCACCAGCGTCGACCTGGCAGCTCCGGGGCAGAGTGTTGTCGGTGGCACCCTGCCCAACTCGTGGAATACCGGCTCCGGCACCTCCTACTCGTCGCCCAAGGTGGCCGGGGTAGCGGCGCTGATCATGGCGGTGCGACCCGATCTGAGCGCCCAACAGGTAGCGGGTGTGATCATCGGGACGGTCGACGTGCTGGCCGGTCTTTCGGGCAAGGTGGCATCCGGTGGGAGACTCGATGCGGGCTCGGCGTTGGATTTGGTGACGGCGCCGGTGGCCGTGGCCTCGGCCTCACCTTCAACCGGCGTGCTCCCGTTCACCGTCAAGCTGACCGGCAAGAGTTCATTCGATCCCCATGGCCAGATCGTGAGCTGGTCGTGGAGGCTGCCCGACGGGTCGGTGGTCAAGTCGGTGGAGACCAACTGGACCCCCACCAAGCCGGGCACCTACAACGCGGTTCTCACCGTGGTCGACGACGACGGGAAGTCGGACTCGGCAGTCGTCGTGTTCAGCGCCAGTCTTCGACCCGGCGGCACTTTCGTCGATGACAACGAGCATTTCGCCGAGGGTGCCATCGAGGCGATCGCGGCGGAGGGAATCACCAACGGCTGCAACCCGCCCATCAACGACCGCTTTTGCCCGGACGGCGATGTCACTCGTGGTCAGATGGCAGCCTTTCTGGTGAGGGCGCTGGGACTTCCGGCCACCTCCGAGGACTTTTTCGACGATGACCAGGGCTCGGTGTTCGAAGGTGCCATCAACCGACTGGCCGCCGCCGGCATCACCAAAGGGTGCAATCCTCCCTCCAATACCCGCTATTGCCCCGACGACTCGGTGACTCGGGGTCAGATGGCGGCGTTTCTCACCCGTTCGTTTCATCTGGTGGCAGGGGCCGGGGCCGACGTGTTCGTGGACGACGACGGGTCGGTCTTCGAGAACTCGATCGACAAGATCGCAACCGCGGGGATCACCACCGGGTGCAACCCGCCAACCAACGACCGATTCTGCCCCGACTCTCATGTGAAGCGAGGGGAGATGGCGGTGTTCCTCACCAGGGCTCTCAACCTGACTCCCTTCTACCCGCCACCGGCCTGATAGCGCTCCACCGGCCACGGGGAGTGTCTTCGAGTCTCAGAACCCGCATCTAGGCTGTCGGGGTGCTCGAGACGGTCAGGCAGTTCATCAAGGCCAACCCCTGGCGTTTGGCCACCATCCTCACCGGTGTGGCACTGCTGGCCTCCGTGGCCGGACTGGTCACGGCCCGCCAGCCCGAAGCTGGGGGAACAGCCACCGAAACCACCATCGGCCAGGCCCAGCCAGGTGAGACTCTGCCCGCCGGGGAGGACGGGCCGCCTCTCGGCGTCGACCCGAATGCACCCACCCAAGGGCTTGGCTCCGCCTACGTATCGGTCAAGGTCGACAACGCCCCGGGAGCGCGGCCACAGGTTGGCTTGGCCGGGGTCCCCCTCCTGGTCGAGTACCCGGTGGAAGGTGGCATCACCCGGTTCACCGCGGTGGTCAACCGTGATGTGACCGGGGTCCTGGGCCCGGTGCGTTCACTGCGCCCGGTCGATGCGGATCTACTCCCGGCACTGGCGCCCTTCGTCGTGTCGACCGGAGGCCAGCCCTTCGTCCTCCAGGACGCGGCGGCCACCGGTCTCAACACGATCGGCGCGGAGCTGTTCGAGATGTTCACCACCGGCGACAACCCCGACCCGGTCCACAACCTGTTTCTGATCCTCGAAGAGCTGTTCTCGGCAGTTGGTGACACACCGCCGTTGGGGGACGGTCTCCCGGCAGGTGTGTTCCCGGGTGGCTCGCCGGCGACCGAGATCACCCTTCCCTTCGAGTCGGTGACCTACCGCTACGAGAACGACGTGTACGTTCGTTACGATGGCGGAACACCGTTCGAGGTTCTCGATGCGATCGGTGGCAGCTCTCAGCAGCTTTCGCATGACACGGTGGTGGTCCTCTTCGTGGCCGAGCGGTCCGCCGGCTACACCGATGGCAACGACG
>CAYZKF010000205.1:0-3125 GCA_964479135.1 uncultured Acidimicrobiaceae bacterium | reverse complement strand
CGATCTCCTGCTTCGCTGGATCGACTTCGTCGAGGCCGAACGCGGTCTCGGCGAGCAGCCAGTGATAGGTCAGCTCGTCGAAGGACGTCGTCTCGCCCAGGTTGCCCTTCGCGGCGTCCATTACCGCCCGGGCGTCGGTAAAGCGTTCCTGCATGACGAGCGTGCGGGCCAGGTTCAACGAGATGAGCGGCGCGATGGGCGTCGCCCGCTGCGCCGCCCACCCGGCGGTGACTGCCATGGACTTCGTCGAGGTCGACGCGTCGGCGGATGTGAACCACCAGACGCTCGACGTCCTCGCTCACCTCCTCCTCACCGCCGCCACCGGCTTCGCCACCAGGTGAGGTGGATCACAGCACCTCGGGCCAACCTCAACCGCCGCTGATCACCTGCTCGGCGTCGCGGTCGAGGTGATCGCCGGAGCGGTCGGCCAGGAAGCCGTGAGGGAGGCGGACCGGTCGAGGACCATGGCTGTGACCCCGCACCATGCGGTGAGCCTCCTCGGGGAAGGGGATATCCGGATCGAGCTTGCCCACAAGATCGGCCAGCTCCTCGACCGATGACACACGGGAGAAGGCGTCCCGCAGCACCGGGCCCACCGGGAAGCCCTTCAGGTACCAGGAGGGATGCTTGCGAAACAGGTTGATCCCATACGGATCGCCGAAGTGGTCGGCTGCCAACCCGGCGTGGCGGATCATGATCTCTCCGACCTCGCCCAAATTCGGTGGGTCTTGCAGGGTGCGTCCGGCTAAGGTGTCGGCGAGATCCCGGAATAGCCAAGGACGGCCCAGACATCCCCGGCCGATCACCACTCCGTCACATCCGGTGGTCTCCACCATGCGAATGGCATCGTCAGCGGTCCAAATATCCCCGTTGCCCAACACCGGGATCGACGTGACCTCAGCCTTGAGCCGCCCGATTGCTTCCCAATCGGCCTCCCCGGAGTAGAGCTGACGAGCGGTGCGGGCATGCAGGGCAACGGCGGCGGCCCCCTCCTCCTCGGCAGCGAGCCCGGACTCGATGTAGGTGAGATGGTCGTCGTCGATGCCCTTGCGGACCTTCACCGTGACCGGGACGCCACCGGCATTGGACACCGCGGCCCTGACGATCGACCTGAACAGATCCCGCTTCCAGGGCAGTGCCGCCCCGCCACCATGCCGGGTGACCTTTCCCATCGGGCACCCGAAGTTCATGTCGATGTGGTCGACGCCCTGCTCGGAGACCAGGTACGCCACCGCCTCGCCCAAGGAACCGGGGTCGGTGCCGTAAAGCTGGATGGAGCGGGGCACCTCGTCGGGTTCGAACCGGGCAAGAGCCAGCGTCTTTTCGTTCTTCTCGAGGAGCCCGCGCGCTCCGATCATCTCGGATACGTAGAGGCCCGCTCCGAACTCCCGGCACAACCGTCGAAACGGCGCGTTGGTAACGCCCGCCATGGGAGCGAGCACCACAGGGGGGTCGACAGTGAGGGGCCCGACGTTCAGGGTCACACCGGAATGATATCGGGAGCTTTCCAGACGCCTAGGAGACGGTATCCGGCTCGCTCAGCTGGAACGCGTTCAGAAGTCGGTGTTGGTGACGTTCTGGAGACGGACCTGGCCCTGGGCGACCAGCTTTCCGTCGGACTCTCGGGTGACGTCGACCTGCCAGAGCTGCTGGGTCCGCCCCCGGTGGATCGGCGTCGCCCGGCCCAAGATCACGCCGTCGCTGGTAGGACGGAGAAAGTCGGTCTTGTTGGAGACCCCCATCGCCCCCGGAATCCCATGCTCCATGGCCCATAGGGCGGCGCCAGTGGAGGCCAGGGTCTCGATGAGGGTGCAGTACACCCCACCGTGCACTGCGCCGTAGGGCTGTCTGTGGTTCTCGGTGATCACCAGCCGCCCGTCGCAGTGGTCTGCCGAGGCGTCAGTCAATTCGATGCCGGTGTAGGCGACATACGTGGGGCCGTCCTCGAAGGGGTTGTGCATCAGCTCCCGCACCCTATCTGCAAGACCGGGAAGGGGCCAGTGTCATCGTCGATGTATTCCCATATGGTGACGTCCATCGCCTCGAAGTAGGCCGAGTTGGAGATGATCTCCATCTTGCCGTCGCCGCTGAGGTCGGCAACGCCACCGATGGTGTGGGCACCTCCGAAACGTTCGGCCGGATCGAGGACAACGGTGTCTGCCAGGACCGTGGTCTGCGCCTCTCCGTCTACGACCTTGTGCATGAAGGCGATCGAGTAGTCACCAACCTCGAGTATGAGACCGGGGGTCACCTCCTCGGCCACGACGAGGATTTCGGTGACCCCGTCGCCCTCGAGGTCGGTGCGGATCACCTGCTTGATCACCGGCTCACCGACATCGAGACCACGTTCAGCCAACAGCTCGGCGGCGGGCCCGGCGTAGCTGCCGTCGTGGTCGATCTCCTCGAAGAGATGGGGCTGGAGGACCCAGGGTGCAGAGATGGCCACCCCGTACGGACCGGGGTAGGCGCCGAGCAGACCCTCGTCGGCGAGCTCGACCCCGAGCAGGTCCAGGGGAGAACAGACGAGGGCCTGCGGTCCGGCAGTGGTCCGGGTCACTGCCCCCAGCCTCGTCGCCTGGTAGTCCTCTCCTCCCGACACCGGGAGAACGCCTTCGGTCTCGGCGTCGACCCAATGGCTGCCGTCCCACCACCCCAGAGCACCGAACTCGGTGGTTATCAGCGGAACCTGAGCCCAGTTTCCCTCGAGACCGCCGGTGGTCGTCGTGACGGCAGCCGTTGTCGTCGTCATGGTCGTGATTGTCGTGGTTGTCGACGTGGAGGTGGTCGTCGTAACCTCGGTTGCGGTCGTGGTGGTCTCGATCGTGGTCGAAGTCGAGGTGGTCGCTGCCGTGCCGCCGGTGCTACACGCCGTAACAACGAGTAGAAGGCAGAGGGCGGGCTGGCGCATGTTGCTACAAGTTAGACCGGGTGAAATGCTCGAGACCCGCGCCCACCTGGCGGAGCAGCCGCGAGAGCAGATGGATGGGGAGCCCGATGACGGTGTAGGGGTTCCCGCTAATCGACTCGACGAACACCGCTCCCTCACCTTGGAGAGCGTAGGAACCGGCTTTTCCCATCGGCTCTCCCCGATCGATGTAATCGCCCATCTCCGCGTCGGTGATCGG
>CAYZKF010000204.1:0-3138 GCA_964479135.1 uncultured Acidimicrobiaceae bacterium | reverse complement strand
GGTTGATTCCCACGAAAAGCAGTCTGGTCCCAGGACCGATCAGATCAGGTACCGGACGGTCCCGGTAAGAGTCGAGCTCTTCCCTGGTGAACCCGGGCACAGCCCGCCTTTCTAATGGCTGTGGCTGTAATACGGGGTTTCGCCCGAGGCGTGGTCGGTGACGTCGACCACCTCGGTCAACTCACCGATGGCGTCGAGCAATGCCCGCTCGATTCCCTGACGGAGGGTGACCTGGGCCATCCCGCAGCCCTGGCATCCTCCGTGCAGTCTCAAGTAGGCGACGGTCCCGTCCACGGAGACCAGCTCGGCAGCCCCGCCATGGCCGGCGATCGCCGGATTGATCTGCTCGGCGAGGAACTGCGTGACCTGATCGGCGAGAGGACCGGTCAGATCTCCAGATGCCCCGGTCGTGATCGACGGCGAGGCCGGCGTGTTGGGGTTGTTCATCGCCAGACCGGAGTCGGTCAGCTCCAGGGAGGCACCGTCGAGCTTCTCGGTGTCGGCCGCCGGGAAGATAACGGCAAGATCCCCGTGGCGTTCGAGTAGCCAATCTCCTGCCTGCCCGGCGAGGGGGACGAATGCCAATTCGTAGGAGAACTGGAGACCGCGTACCCCGGTCACTTCGACGGATAGGGCGAACTCCTCGTCACCCGGCTCACTGTCACGGAGCTCGATGATCATGTCCAGGGCTTCAGGGGTGATTGTCAAGACTTGGAACTGGGACATCTGCGAGAATGGTAACCCCCATCGGCCCATATTCATGCCCGCCAACCACCCGCACCACCATCAGGCAACCTTCAACCTCTCCTTGAGGGTGAGTTCTTACCTGTCGGAACGCGCGTAAGACGATTTTGTCATTCTGAGATGAGCACAGTCATCGTCTTCGCAGCAGGAGACCACCCCCCGCCGGGTGTCATCGACGATCTACCGGTGGCCGACCTGGTGGTGGCCGCCAACGGCGGCTACCGGGTCGCCGAGGCGTTGGGACACAGGGTGGATGTGGTGGTTGGCGACCTCGACTCGGTATCCGAGGACGAGTTACCCCGGCATCTGGTGGTGGAACGCCACCCCACCGACAAAGACGCCACCGACCTCGAGTTGGCTATCGAAATGCTCGCCGGGGAGAGTCCGGAGAGGCTGATCGTGGTCGGCGGGTCAGGTGGCCGGTTCGATCACGAGCTGGCAGTGGTCGGGCTGCTCTGCTCCCCCCGTTGGGCCGACATCGACGAAATCGACTGGGTCTCGAAGCGAGGACGGGCCCACGTGGTCCGGGGGACGAGACGTCTCCACGGTGACGTTGGAGCCATCCTGACCCTGGTTTCGGTGGGCGGGGATGCCCATGGGATCTCCACACGAGGCCTGGAATGGGAACTGGCGGACGGAGACATTCTCTCCGGGAGCACTTTGGGCGTGTCCAACCTCCTGGTATCCCCGGTGGTCGAGATCCGAGTTGGCTCGGGATGCCTCCTCGCCGTGTTCCCCGTGGACTGATCAGCCGCGGAGACCGCCCAGGATGGCCGGGTCCAGCGCCCGAAGAGCTGTCAGGTACTCAACCCGCTCCGTTTTGAGTCGGGCAACCACCGCCTCGTACTCGGCGGTCCTCCCCCCTTTCTCGTAGAAGCGGCGCGGTTCGAGCAGATCGTGGTCTTCCAGCCCGGGCACTGCCAAAGCCACCTGGTAGCCGAAGTCGGGGTCAGGAACCCAGTCGATGGTGCCCTCGACGATTCCTTGGACGATCGCCGACGAGTCGGGGATGGTCACCTTCTTCGATCCCTCCCCCTCTCCTCCGATGCGGCCGGTATTGAGGACGAAAGCCTCCAGATCGGGGATCGACTCGATCAGTTCGAGGATGCGATTCCCCTGTAGGGCGTTGTCGTCGAAGAAGAAGGGGTTGGTTCCGGGCACACGAAGGCTCTTCCCTGCCTCGGCGGCACCACCTGCCGAGGTCCCTTTGGTCTCTCCCAGCATGAAATACGCAGCGATCTGGTCGCGGCCGAGTCGGGCAACCGCGGGGATGACATGGTCGGAGCGGTTGAGGATGAGGAGATACCTGGCCGGGGGAACCGCCTCGGGATCGCGGTGACGTATGTTGGCCAAAGGGAAGGTGCTACGACCGTTGGCGGTGTGGCCGGTGTCGAAGAAGTCCACCTTCCCCCGGTCATCGACCGAGACGTTTTCCAACCAGGCGTCCGGTCTGGTGGTACCGCCGTAGATGGTGGGTTCGTCGTCGGGATCGAGACCGAAGGTCTTGGCGAAACATCCCGCCTCGGTGGTGTGGAGCACTCCACGGGGCAACAGGGCGACGAAGTCGTCTTGGACCGGCAGCGAACCGAGCTGCTGGCGAAATGTCGTCGTGGTCTTGCCGGTCCCGGAGAGGCCGATGATCAGCATCGACTCCTCCTCGCCACTCCTGGTGGCCTCGGCGGGGAAAGTCTTGAGCCCGGCGTGGAGGGCGAGACCGCCGGTGTCGTAGACCAGACGATTCCACATCCGCAGCCCACCCATCTTCGACTCACCGAAGTAGTCGGAGCCGAAGACGCGGGTGACGTAGGTGTCGAGGTCGACCGTGATCAGGCAGTCGTCCTGCTTGCCCGGCGCCGGGAGGTTCGGCGTGTAGATGACCGTGAACTCCGGCGTGAAGTCGTCCGGGTCCTTGTCGAAGAACAGCTGCTGTTGCATCGCCGGGATGTTGGAGTTCGCCTTCTCCATGTACAGCCGTGCACCCGTGCGGAACTCGGGGTCGGGGCCGATGTAGCCCTCGATCAGGACCATGTCCTGGTCCGCGATGTACTCGTCCTGCTTGCGCGCCCACTCCTCGGCTTCCGCCCGGGAGATGGTGGGCTTGGCGTTCGGCTCGTCGGAGACGAAGAAGGTCGACTTCGACAGCCGGGAGACGATCCGTGCCCGGTAGTTGATGTTGCCGAACTCCGTCTCCGTGATGCGGTCGTCCGGCATCAGGTCGAGGACCCACTGACGCATCTCCGCCTGCGTCGGGTTCTCGGAGACGGACCTGGCCTTCGGCAGCTCGAACGTCATCCCTGCAGCCCTTCCCTCCACGCCCCGCCGGCGCGACGTCCGGCCCCGTTGCCGGACGGAGTCCGACCCTAGCTGAGCACCGCTGACCCTCTCCAACCAGGG
>CAYZKF010000203.1:0-3158 GCA_964479135.1 uncultured Acidimicrobiaceae bacterium | reverse complement strand
AGATAGGGCAGATCGGGCCCGACCGAGAACAGTGAGAAGTCGACCCCGTCTCCTATCATCGCCTCCTGGAGTCGACCGATTCTTGTATCAGACACAATTAGCGGCCCATCATCAGTCGAGCTCGAGACTGGAAAGCACCTGGTTTACCTCCGGTGTCAGCTCCCGACGGCGGGTGTGAGAGCCCAGCGCCACATAGAGACAGAAGGCTCGTCCCGTGTGGTTGAAGAAATATTGGGCACCTGATTGGCCAGGAAGGGGACGCTGCATCTGGTGGGGTGCGAAGTCCTCTGGTGTCACTTTGGGAATCCCCGACTTGGCAAACAGGGCGGTGTTTGCCGATGCCCGATCGAACTCGAAGAGGACGATCAGGATGTTGTCGGCTTTCATCACTTCCACCGCACCGGACCCGTAGTCACCTCTCTCGGCCGGCAGCGGGAAGTTGCCCAGGTGCATCACCGGGGAGGTGGCTTCGCCTTGCGCCCCCGCAGCTCGAGGTTGGAATCCTCCGGAACGCCGATAGATCTCGCCGTCCCAGCCCTGAGGGACGTCGACTCCGATCCCCTGCGATCGCATCTTCATGTCGCTCCCCTCGGCAGCTGCTCGATGCCGGTCATTCGGCGTCCTCCATCGGGGCACGCTCCGGGTAGAGACTGGGATGCCCCTCGGTAATCCCGGCTCGCCGCAGCTCGGCGTCGGCTCGCACCTCGGTGTCGCCGCCCCGCCCGTCTGCCATGGCAACCCGGTCAGCGTTGGCCTGGATCATCAGCGACCGGACCTGGCCCCACGACGAAGCCGATCCCTCGCCGACGACCTCCCCGGTGGGACCGTCGATCAGGACGAAATAGGGGGTGACCGGCACTCCGTAGTCGTGCCAGGCCTGGGTGGTCTGGACCACGGTGACTCCCGGGGGTGCCAACTCCTCGAGACGTGATTGACTCTCGTCCTCGGGGCCTTTGGTCACCACCACCAGCCTGATGTCACCGAGCTCGGCGGTGGGATCGGCGCGGAGGTCGTCCCACAACCCGATGCAGGCCGAGCACCCCGAGGAGAGAAAGGCGAGCAGGGTGGTGGCGTCGGTGCCCGACACCCCGACGTGAACCGCCGACCCTCGGAGAGTCTCGCCGGCAAGGTCTGCGGGAGCGTCTGAGCCCAACCGCGGTCTCGGGTTGGTCGAGAAACTGTGAGCGTGGTCGGTTCCTTCATTGACTCCCAGCTGGTGGAGTGAACGGAGAATCTCGGCGTGACTCCGAAGCAGCCCTACCACCAGCACGCCTAGCAGGATGATGGCCAGCCCTTCGATGACGAGGAGGGCGGTCATTGATACACCAGGTCGGCGGCACCTGACGAATGGCTGTTACGCAGGTAGAAAGTGCCACTTCGGAACACCCCTGGCGAGTCGACTCCGCTTCCGTTCCAGTCACCGGCGAGTGGTCGATCCCCGGAGTTTCCGTAGGTGTAGAAGAAGTCGGCGGCTCCCAAGCCCCCCTGGTTCGATCCGAGACGGTTGATGATGTAGAAGCGCTGCAAGGAGGGTCGGTAGAGAGACACGGTGTCCCGACCGTCGTTGTTGAAGTCGCCGACGATGGGGATGTCACCCGCGTTCCCGAAGAAGAAGTCGATGTCGGCGATTCCGGTTGTGTTCGAATTGCGAAGGTAGACCCGGCCATCCGAACGGCGGTGAAGACCCGGAGTGTCGATGCCGTTCCCTGTCCAGTCACCGGCGAACGGGGTGTCACCCGCATCGCCAAACATGAATGACAGATCAGCGATCCCGGTGGAGTTGGAGTTGCGCAGGTACCAGGTCCCGTTTCGAACCACACCAGGGGTGTCGACCCCGTTCCCATTCCAGTCCCCGACGATCGGTAGGTCCCCGGAGTTGCCGAAGTTGAACACGATGTTGGGTCCTCCGTCGGACCTCCTCAGATGCCAGGTCCCGTTTACGAACATCCCCGGCGTGACAATCCCGTCACCCTCCCAATCACCGACCACCGGGATTCCCACATTGGGAAGCGCGGTGGGACCACCCAGGCAAGGAGCGTTGTGGAATCGGGTGTTGTTGTCGGTGGCCGAGGTGGTGGTGCAGGAGGCGTCCCAGACCCACGGAGCCGTGCAGGTGACGACACGGCAGACGATCGGGCCGACACAGGTCATCTCCTGGTTGCATTGCCCGTAGCGGAAGCCGGTGCAACCGGCTTTGCGCAGTCCGCAGTCTCCGTTGGCGCAACCACAACCGAAGACGTGGGGGTTCTGGCAGTTCCCCGAGCAGATCCCGCTACCACCACAACCGCAACCGCCACAGTCGCTGACGTTGCAGTCCAGGTAATAACGGGGCTGAGGGCCCGCGGAGTTGTCGCACACTCCGGAGCCGTCGGCCTTCCACCACCCGGCAGGCACCGTTCCGCTGGGACATACATTCTGGCCGGTGAGCGAGCAACAGAACTCGGTGTACCCGTCACAACACAGCGAGTTGCAGTCACAGCTCTGACCGGAGCAGGTACAGATGGCGGCGTAGGCGGTGCCCGGTTTGAGGGCGTAGGCCAAGGGAGCGGTGGCCAGGGCGGTGGCCCCGTAGGTCAACCTTCGGAGAAAGCCCCGCCGGCTGACCGGGCGATCGAGAAGGTCGGTCGCTCTCTTGACCAGCGTTCGGCTCACCCCTGGGGCCTCCGGGGGACGGGCAGAAGGGCGGCCCCGGCGGCACGGGCACGTTTAGAGATCAAGGGAAGAACGGTGAGGAGGGCGTAGAGCATGTAGACGGTGGCACCGGTGAACAACAGGTAGGGGATTACCACATTCAGTTCCTGACCAACCAGCCCACCCATCGGTGCGAGGGGGATTATGACAGCCGCTCCGAGAATCCCGACGGCTCCCAGGTTCATCACCACGTGGATCATGGTGGGTGGGGTCTCGGTGGCTCCCAGACACCCACAACTCGAGATGGGCAGGTCCCGAGCGATGGCGTTGATCACAAACCAGGCGAACCCGGCGTAGAGGAGGACACCGGCTGCCACCGGTAGCGGCCCACCCCACACCAAGAACGCAACCCCGGCTCCAACCTCGACCAATCCGAGTAGTCGGACCAGCACAGCAGATGAAGGCAACCGAGTCGCCCTCAGGGCGCCCGAGGTCGACGACGGGTCGAGAAGCTTTTGTGCCCCGGC
>CAYZKF010000202.1:0-3169 GCA_964479135.1 uncultured Acidimicrobiaceae bacterium | reverse complement strand
CTGGCCGCCGGTTCGATCCCGGCGAGGTCGGCGGGCCCGACGCGCCGCAGTCCGGAGAGGCCGTTGGCACGGCCCCGCCGCTCCAGCTCGTCTAGGGCGGGGAGTTGGGAGGGGTTGGTGGCGACAACCAGCTTTCCCGACCGGTGGTAGGGAATCCCGGCAGTCTCCACCGTCCGGTACATCTCTTTGGCACCCTCCACGGCGAGACGTGACTTGAGGGACCCGGGGCGGTAGTAGAGACCGGAGTGGATCACCCCGCTGCTGTGGCCGGTCTGATGAGCCGCCACCCGATTCTCCTTATCGAACACCGCGGCTCCGATGCCGGGATGGTTGTCGGTCAGCGACCGGGCGACGGAGAGGCCGATGATCCCGCCTCCCACGATGACAACGTCGTATCCGGGTGCCTTCAAGTCGCCGCTCCTCGCCCTGGTTGATTAGCCCGACTGCACGCTCGGGGCCCTGAGGGTATATCCTCGGTGCCCTCTTCACGACCCGCGAGCGAGACAAGGAGTGGGGCACAATGGACGGAACTACGTTGATCGTGGGCGGCACCGGGGGCATCGGGCTCGAAATCGCCCGGCACTATCTGGGAAAAGGGGATGAGGTGGTGATCACCGGACGCGACCACGCCCGGACCAAAGAGGTCGCTTCCGGGTTGGGAGGGGGGGCCACCGGAATCGGGTTCGACCTGGCCGACCCGGCAGCCATCGCCCCCGCCCTCGCCGAAGTCGGGCCGGTGTCGAGGCTGGTGCTCTCCGCGATCGCCCGCGACTCCAACACGGTTCGGGACTACGACTACCAGGCCGCCATCGCCCTGGCCACGATGAAGCTGGTCAGCTATACCGAGATCATCCACGCGCTGGTCCCCAGGCTCTCCGATGACAGCGCCATCGTCCTCTTCGGTGGCCGGGCCAAGGACCGGCCCTACCCGGGGTCGACCACGGTGACCACCGTCAACGGCGGGGTGACCGCGATGGTCAACACCCTGGCCACCGAGCTCAAGCCGATCCGGGTCAATGCCCTTCACCCCGGGATCGTCGGCGACAGCCCCTTCTGGGAAGGCAAAGATCTGAGCCAGGTCCTGGCCCGTACGCCAACCGGTCGTCTCACCACAATGGCCGATGTGGTCGGCGCTACCGTCTTCCTCCTCGAGAACCGCTCGGTCAATGGGATCAACCTCTACATCGACGGCGGATGGATGCTGATGTGAGCGACACCCAACGTATCGACAACACGATCGGCGCTCTGGACGGCATCGGCGACCGTCTCCGCGAGGAACGGGCGAAGGCCGGTCTAAGCCAGCGGGAGCTTGCCCGGAGACTGGGGTTGTCACCCAGCCTCATCTCCCAATTGGAGAGTGGTCTCTCCAAACCGTCGGTGGGGACCCTCTACGCCATCGTCACCGAGCTCGACCTGTCCCTCGACCGGATCATCCGGGGCGACGACTATCAGGGCGGCGACGCCGCAGGGACGCCCGACCACTCCGATTCGCCGATGGTCCGCCCCGGGGAACGTCAGGTGATCGATCTCGCCTCGGGGGTTCGGTGGGAGGAGCTGACCCCGGCGACCGAGGACGGAGTCGACTTCTTGTTGGTCACCTACGAAGTTGGGGGCTCTTCGACCCCGGAGCAGTCGCTGATGCGTCATGACGGACGGGAGTACGGATATGTGGTGTCGGGGAGTCTCGGTGTCCAGATCGGATTCCAGGAACACCGTCTCGAGCCGGGCGACTCCATCGCTTTCGACTCGACCCGACCCCACCGTCTCTTCAACCGCGGCGCCACCCCCGCCCAGGCCATCTGGTTCGTGGTGGGTCGGGCCAACGACACCCGGCTCAAGGACTGACCGCCGGACAACCGAACCTCAGGTTGCCAGAACCGCATAGCGCGACAAACTCTCTCGAGTTGACCGACGGCGATCCCGAGCCCCCGATCAGAGTCCCGGGCACATCCCTTCTGTCCCACGGTCTGGTGAGGGCCGTGCGGGTCTGGGTGACAACGGTGTTGGAAAGGCTCCGTTGCGACCAGAATCCGGGCTGTGTGAGAAGAGCTGCCATCCTCATCGTGATCGTCACCCTGGCCGCCTGTGCCACGCCGGCAGCTGATTCGACCTCCAGCACAACCGGGCCGACCACCACGACCTCGACCTCGACCTCGACCTCGACAACAACCTCGAGCACCTCTACCACGACCACCCTGCCTCCGACCACTACGACCTCCACGGTGGCAATCACCCCCACGGCGCCGTCTCCGCAACCCACCACTCCCCCGCCACCACCGACCACCACGACCACATTGCCCGAACATTGTCGGCCGCAGATGTTCACCCCCGAGGTGGTCGCCGCCCTGGCCGCCGACTACCCGGGGCGACTCCTGACCGCCCATGTCCACGACCTGCGCACTGGATGTGACTACACGTTGAACCCGGGCAACCGACAGAGGACCGCCTCGGTCTTCAAGGTGATGGTCATGGCCGGCACCCTGCTCGAGGCCCAGGACGAGGGACGCCCGGTCAGCGAGTGGGAGATGAGCCAGTTGGTCCCGATGATCACCGAGTCGACCAACGACGAGGTCAGGGCGTTGTGGAACCACTTTGGAGGGTCACCATGGTTCCGAGAGCAACGCGACATCTTCGGTCTCAGCCAGACAACGGTCAACGCCGACGTCGGCCCGTCCTCTCCATGGGGACAGACCACCACCTCTGCCCGGGACCAGGTCAACCTCCTCCGCCAGGTCCTCATCGGCCAGTGGGGCCCGCTAACCGCTCAGTACCGCGCCATCGCCCTCGACCTGATGACCTCGGTGGTTCCATCTCAGACCTGGGGGGTGACCGCCGGTGTCCCCGGAAGTTGGACCGTCGCCCAAAAGAACGGGTTCGCCGGGGCGGTGATCAACTCGGTGGGCTGGGTCGACGAGCCAGGCGCGAGCCGGGGTTATGTGGTCGCCATCCTCACCCAGGGCTGGCCCGACCATCCCTCGGGTATCGCCGCCGTCGAGCGGATCTCCCGGATCGTCGCCGAGGTGATGACCGCCCCTTGAACCCTCCAAGGGCATCGGGGAACCTGCGGCAAGGGCTGGTGGCGTAGCGATCGATACCGGTGGTGTCCGTCATCCCACTCCAACGTCAGACCACAACTAGTGCACCGACTCGCAAGTCTCACGCATGTCCC
>CAYZKF010000201.1:0-3170 GCA_964479135.1 uncultured Acidimicrobiaceae bacterium | reverse complement strand
GAGGACGATGTCGTCCGGTGACGCCTCGAGGAGATGGCCGGCTATCCGTTTCGCCTTCTCGGCGGCCTTCAGGGCCACGGCATGGCTCGCCGACCCTCCCTGGGCGATGGAGCGCGACCCCGAGGTCCCCCACCCGTAGGGTGAGGTGGCGCTGTCGCCCTGTTCGATGGTGACCATGTCGAGGTCGATGCCGAGGACCGACGACACCAACTGGGCGAAAGCGGTGCGATGCCCCTGGCCCTGGTCGAGGGTCTCGACGAAAACGGCCACCGTCCCGTCGCCATGTACCTGAATCCGGGCCGCACCCCAATCTTCGAAGCCGCACACTTCGACATACGAGGCCAGGCCGATCCCGAGGAGCCTTCCCTGCTGGCGGGCCTCGGCCTGCTCCCGCAACAGACCCGGGTAGTCGGCCAGCTCGAGGAGCCGTTCCAGGGTCTTCTCATACTCCCCGGTGTCGAACTTGTACCCCTTCATCTCCTCCCCTCCCGACGAGTGGTAGGGGAACTGATCGGGTCGGATGAAGTTGCGTCGCCTCACTTCGGCGGGGTCGATGCCGGTGGCGTCGGCCACCGCCTCGATCACCCGCTCGACAGTCAAGGTGGCCTCCGGTCGACCGGCGCCCCGGTAGATGCCCCGTGGGGCCCGGTTGGTCCATACCCCCCGCATCCGCCACCCGTAGACCGGGATGTCGTAGTTGCCGGTCCCCATGCGGGGAGTGATCTCGGCGAAGGAGAGATAACGGTGACGGCACCCCAGGTCGATGAGACTGTCCACCCAGAGGGCCCCGATCCGCCCGTCTTCGTCGGCCACCACCTCCCAGAAGTGTCTCTGTGCCCGGCCGTGGCCGATGGTGAGGAGATGTTCGCGACGCGTCTCCGCCCACCTCACCGGACGCCCGGTGATCCGGGCGGCGACGATGGTCAGGTAATCCTCTTCGGCGGCGTCGAATTTGCACCCGAAACCGCCACCGACGAAGGGCGTGATCACCCGGACCGCGGTCTGGGGAAGGCCGAAGTCCGAAGCGAATTGCTCCTGCATCAGCTGGGGCGCCTGACTGGACAGGTGGACTGTGAGCCCGGCATCTTTCCACTCGGCCATGATCACCCGGTTCTCCATCGGTGCCGGCGCCACCCGGGGATGGTCAACCATCCCGGAGAGACGAACCTGGCCCGGTGCGGCATCGAAGGCCGACCGGTCACCTCTGGATCGGTCGTAGGCGACATTGCTCTCCTGGCCTTGATGGATCGGTGGTGCCGCCATCGCCTCCTCGACGTCGCCCACCACCTCCAGAGGCTCATAGTCGACGAAGACCATGTCGGCGGCATCCCGGGCCTGTTGCGGAGTCTCGGCGACGACTGCCGCCACCGGGTCACCGGGCATTAGGGCGGTTCCCTGGACCAGAGGGAAACGTCGGGGGACGTTCCGCGACTCGTTGGGAGTGGGGGGCATGGCCACCTCGGCTACGTCCTCGGGTCGGATCACCGCCCAGACCCCGAGCATGGCGGTGGCCGCCTCGGTGTCGATCGAGATCACAGTGGCGTGGGGCAGAGGTGAGCGGACCACGACCAGATGCAAGGCCCCAGACGGGGCGAAGTCGTCGACATAGCGGGCGGTCCCGGTGATCAAGGCCGGGTCTTCGCGTCGCTGCACGGGCGCGCCGATAAACGACGGGATTGGGGATTCGGAGGTCACCTGATGGAGGTTACCGGTGGTCTCCGGCCGGCGGAGTCGCTACTCGAGCAGGGAGAGGACCGTCGCCCGGAAGTCGTTCGGCTGGAAGGGTTTGGTGACGAAAGCATCGGCTCCACCCTCATTCGCCCGCCGACGTGACTCCTCTTCGGCGTGAGCGGTGAGGACCACCACCGGTATCGACTTGGTGGCCTCGTCCCGCCGTATCCGGTCGAGAACCTCCCAGCCGTCCATTCCGGGGAGCCCGATATCGAGTACGACCAGGTCCGGCGACTCTGAGCTAACGGCATGCAAACCGCTTTTGCCATCGTCTCTGGTGACTATCTCGAGATCGGCTGCACGAAGACACACTTCGATCAGCCGCCGGATGACGGCTGAATCCTCGACAACGAGTATGCGTGACCCCATTTGGTTTACCTCACGGTTCATGATCCCTGTCCTGAGTGGGACCTGCGATTACATCGGCAGATCCCGAGGCGGGGTTTAACGATTCGATGACACCCTCCCTGCGGGAAGGGTCAATTCCTCGATGAATCTCTCCAGTTGGCGGAGGGTTCGGACCTCATGGACCGAAGAACAGTGTCTTGTGTAGTGGGACATCGCCGAATCGCCGGTATCCCAGTAGGCGTGAGGCTCCGGGTTGAGCCATATCAGGGCCCGGGCGGCCTTGGCTATCTCACCGAGGACGGCGTCACGGGGCGGCCGGTAATTGTTCCGTGCGTCCCCGGTGATGATCACCGTGGTTCGCGGGGTCAACTGCGCCCCGTACCGGGTGTGGAAGGCCTCCAGGGAGTTCCCATAGTCGGAATGCCCGTCGAGCCACACCACTTCGGCCTCGGTGGTGATCCGGGCCACCGCCGAGCCAAAGTCGACACCAGGTCCGAAGAAATCGGTGACCTCGTCGATGGTGTCGACGAAGGCAAACGATCTCAGCTTGGAGAAGTGGGTCGACATGGCATGGGTGAACTGAAGTGTGAACCGGGAGAAGGTGGCCATCGACCCCGAGATGTCGCAAAGGAGCCACACCTCGGGCCGGTGGGGTCGAGGATGACGGAACTGGGGGTCGACCGGCACCCCGCCGGTGGCGAGCGAGCGCCGTACCGTACGTCTGAAGTCGAGACGACCGGCCCGCTTTTTGCGTCGTCGAGCGAGACGGGCCGCCAGCTTCCGGGTGAGCGGGCCGATGGCCGCCTCCATCTCGGCGAGGTCGCCGGTGGTGGCATGCATCAGGTCGATGTCCTCGATCAGCGGCCGTCGCAGGGTCCGGGCCACCGCCTCGCGCCCCCGGTCGGCTACCAGACGCCGGCGTATCTCCTCTTCGACCTCGGAGCGCAACATATCGATACGAGCTTGGACGTCCTCGTCGAGAAGCCGACGCTCGAAGTCGGTGAGGTCCTCGGCGGTGGCCAAGGTCTCGAAAAGCCTGGCTTCGAGTTCAGCGAGGTCGAGCCGGCGCAAGGTCCGGTACAGGTAGTAGG
>CAYZKF010000200.1:0-3205 GCA_964479135.1 uncultured Acidimicrobiaceae bacterium | reverse complement strand
ACGGGGTTGACTTCGCCGCGCCCATCCTCGGACTCCGCCCCGAGAGGGAGCCGCCAGATCCAGCGAGGCATACCGCCTGGCCCGGGTGGGAATCGTCAAGGCGGCGGCGATCGCGGTCCGCATCTCCTCCGCAATCGCATCGAGGACGCGGTCCAACTCGACAATCCCGGCTTGGACCACTCCGACCTGGTCGAACAGGTTGTTGATCACCCGGTTGACCACCTGGCCCTGGTGGCCGGAACGGTCGGTGGCGACCTGATAGAGCCTTCGTCTCAGCTCTCGGACCGCCAAAGATGGGACACGCTGGGCTCCGGGCTCGAGATGATGTTCAGGAAGCCTCACCGGAGGGGAGTCGATACCTGCTGTGGCAAGACGCTCCTTGAAGTCGGGGAGAACACCGGTGGAGCCCGCACCCACCCGGTTGATCACCGGGATGATGGTGGCTCCCCGCGATTGCGACCTCCTCAGCAACTCCCAGGGGACGTCGTCGGCGTAACGGAGTGCCGAGGTGACGAAGACCACGATGTCGGCCTGATCGACGAGGCGCTCGGCGATCACCCGATGACCGCTCGATGTGGAGTCGATGTCGGGGGTGTCGACCAGGGTCATGTGCTCGAGGATCGGGGCACCACCGACCACGACCTCGCAGTCGACGCCGTCGACCACCCTGTCGATCTCGACCGCCGCCAGGGCCAGGGGCACGGCGGTGGTGGGGCGCACCGGTCCGGCAGTGGAGATGTCGAGACCGGCGAGCGAATTGACCAGTGTCGACTTGCCCGCTCCGGTGGGGCCGGCGAAGACCACGAGGAACGGAGACTCGGGGGATTCGACCCGAGGAATCAGATAGGAGCGGATCGTCCTGACCAGACGATCCCGGACATCGGCGACCGGGTCGTCGAGAATGGCCGCGCCACGCAGGTCGACACTCTCCAGGGCGGCGGCGAGACCGGCCAAATCCTCGGTCAACCCTCGGTTTGTCGTCACGGCGACCACCCCGAGATTGTGCCATGACGGGCTGGCCAACTAGGGGTTTACCCGACCCACCCCGGGGGCACGGTCGAACCAGGCATCGACATGGCCGGTCCCGGGGCCGATCAGATTGCCGCCCGGGTTTATCCTGAGCTCGCCGATGACCCGGACCGGACATGCCTTCGCCACGTGTTGAGATCTCCTCGATGGCGGTGTCGCCCGACCACTACATCGGGGGCAAAAGGGTTCCTTCCCAGTCCCGGTTCGAAACCCGATCCCCCCTCGACTGGGATTGGAAGCTGGCCGACGTCGCCCGAGGTGATGCCCTCACCGCCGATCAGGCGGTGACCGCGGCGGTCGAGGCCTTCCCCGAGTGGGCCGCCACTGGCGCAAAAGAGCGGGCCGCTGTCCTTCATCGGCTCGCCGACCTCATCGACGGCAACATTCCCGACATTGCCCTGGTCGAGTGTGTCGACATGGCGATGCTCCTCGACAGCTTGGAGGCCCGGGTGGTCCACCGCGGCGCCGAGAACTTCCGCAACTACGCCAACCTGGCCACCGAGCACCAGGGAAGGGAATGGTCGTCGAAGGGGACCCGTAATCAGGTGCAGAGGATGCCGGCGGGTCCGGCGGTGATCATCACCCCGTGGAACGCCCCGTGGATCCTCTCCACCTGGAAGATTGCCCCCGCCCTGGCCGTGGGCAACACCGTGGTCCTCAAGCCGGCGGAGTGGGCGCCCCTCAGCGCATCCCTGCTCGCCGACCTCGCCGAAGAGGCGGGGATGCCTCCCGGGGTGCTCAATGTGGTCCAGGGCATCGGCGAGGAGGTGGGGGCCGCCCTGGTCCGGGATCGCCGGGTCCGTCGCATCTCCCTGACCGGGTCGCCGGAGACCGCCCGTCACATCGGAGAGGCAGCGGCCCGCAACATCGTCCCCTTCACCGCCGAGCTGGGAGGCAAGGGCCCCCTGGTGGTGTTCGCCGACGCCGACATAGACGCCGCAGCCAAGAAGGCGGCCGGACAGTACGACGACGGTGGACAGGTTTGTCTCGCCGGGACCCGGTTGCTCGTCGAGGAGAGCGTGGGCACCGAGTTCCTCGAGTTGTTCCACCGGTACACCGACCAACACGTTCTCGGTGACAGCCGCACCCCGTCGACCACCATCTCCCCATTGATCCATCCCGAGCACCTCCGTCGGGTCGAAGGTTTCGTCGAGCGGGCCCGGGAGGCCGGCGACCGGGTGGTCCGCGGGGGCGAGAGATGGAAAGAGGACGGGTTGTGGTATCTGCCCACCCTGATCGAACCCGCTTCGAACTACTCCGAGGTGGTGCAGCGGGAGGTGTTCGGCCCGGTGCTCACCTACCAGACCTTCACCGAGGAACCGGAGGCGGTCGATCTGGCCAACTCCACCGAGTACGGGTTGTCGGGCATGGTCTACACCGGATCAGAAGAACGGGCCCACCGGGTCGGCTCGGCGATCAGGGCGGGCACGGTGTGGGTCAACACCTTCCTGGTCAGGGACCTGACCGCCCCCTTCGGCGGGTTCCGGATCTCAGGCATCGGCCGGGAAGGCGGCGACTACGCCCTCGACTTCCACAGCGATCTGAAAACCCTCCAGATAGCCGACGGCTCCACGTCGTAAGAACGAGTGGCCTTGGCGAAACCGCTCATGCCCCCTGCGAAGCCGGAGGACCGCCCGAGCTTGCTAGGGCGGGGGCGAGGGGGGAACGTCGAGCTGTCTGGGTTGGCTGGAGCTCGATTGGATGCCGAACTTGATGAAGCGCCCTGGGAACCAGGGCGCTTCTCTCAAAGTCAGAACTAGTTTCGTCAGTCGGGAGGTGTTGGAGTCAGCAGCCGTCGGCCGCTCTCTGGGCTTCCGTCAACTCACCAACATGGCAAAGCGTCTCTTGGAGAACTGTGACATCAGCTGTGGAGGGGGACGCCATTGACCATCCCGACATGGTGTCGGCTCCATCCTCGCACAATCCTCCCGGCAGGCTCACAGCCACCATCACGGTCCGCTCGACTCCCTTGATTGCGTTGACGGTGACCTCTTCGCCTTCCAACTGGCCACGACCGAGGACTGAGTCTGACACTTCGGCATCTTTGACTGCCCGACAGCTGAGGGCGTAGAAGACTCCATCATCGAGAACAAACCCCGCAGCACATAAGCCCGCATCGTCGCAATCCGGGACCACCAGGTCACCGGGGGCAGCCACTGGCACAGAAGCGACAAAC
>CAYZKF010000199.1:0-3310 GCA_964479135.1 uncultured Acidimicrobiaceae bacterium | reverse complement strand
CTCGAGGTCCCCACTGGTCGGAAGGAGCGAACGGGTCTTCAACTGGATCAGGGTGGCGGCGATGAGGAGGAACTCCGAAGTGACCTCGATGTCCATCTTCTCCATCTCTTCGAGAAAGGCGAGGTATTCGGACACCACCCCTGCCAACCCGACCGCGGTGATCTCCACCTGGTGCCTGGTGATCAATTGCAGGAGCAAGTCGAGAGGACCCTGGAACACCGTGGTCTTGACCTGGAATGTCATCCTGAGCGCGAGGTTATTCCGCCGGGGCCTTTGCGCCGGGGCTTTCTCGCCAGGTCAGCAGCGTGAAGGATCTCCCAGGTCGCCTCCGGGATGGAGGCCGGTCGTCTGCCCTGGTGGTGACGGGCGAAGAGGACCGCGATGGCGGGAGCCTTGGCCTTCTCCAGGTCGTCGGCTCCCAGGAGCCCGTGATCTCGGTAGGCAGCCATCCTCCCAGGGAGCGGAATCCGCGTCGCCATTAGAACCGTGGCCACGGTCCGGCCCACCGCTCCCAATCGCGAATGCCTCTTCCCCACGTCGTGGAGCACACCGGCGGTGACCATGTCCCGATCGGTGATACCCGAGTCGAGCACCCTTCGCCCGGTTTCGAACCCGTGGCGCTGATCGGCCACCTGTTGGGATGTGAACAGGTCCCAGAGGCCGGAGTCGATCCAGGAGGCCACCGCCGACAACTCCATGGGGTCGAGAGGTCGGGCGATGAGGACCTCGAAGAAGCGCCGGGCGAGATGGAACGGCCGGCCCGGCATCGCCGGTCAGGCGGTGGCTTTGGTCTTGCAGTCGACGCAGAGGATCGAAGCAGGTCGGAACTCGAGACGATCGGGGTCGATCTCGTCTCCGCAGTGGTTGCAGACCCCATATTTGCCGGCGGCGAGTTGGGCGAGCGCCCGGTCGATATCGTCGACCTGGCTCTTCAGCGACTCCACCACACCGAGGACCTCGGTGCGTTCGGCGGTCACTGCCGCGGCGTCGGCGAAGCTTCCGCCGAAGTCGAGATCGACGTCGAGGTCGCCAGACTCGGCTGCCCCCAGCTCGGCGAGCTGATGGACCAGCTGAGCGCGCTCCTTCTTCAGCGTCTCCTCGGCTTTGGATGTGTCGAGCGGCATCACCGGCTCCTTGGGTGGGCTTGCGCGTAGATCTCCATGACATGGGTCGTACTGACCCTGGTGTAGACCTGGGTGGTAGAGATTGTAGCGTGGCCGAGCATCTCTTGGACAGTCCTCAGGTCGGCGCCAGCCTCCACCATGTGGGTGGCCGCCGAGTGACGAAGCACGTGGGGCGACACCCGACCGGGCTCCAACCCGGCCCTGGTCGCGTTCTTGCGTACCACGTCGAAGGCGCCCTGACGGGTCAACCGGCCGCCCCTCAAGTTGAGGAACACCGGATCTCCCCGCGCCGCTCTCTTGACCAGGGCGAGACGGTCGGGAAGCCACGCCCTGATCGCTTCCACCGCCTTCGACCCGATCGGCACCAGACGTTGACGAGACCCCTTCCCGGTGACCAGGGCGACCCGATCGTCCAGGTCGATGTCGGTGAGGTCAACTGCGACGGTCTCGGAGACTCGTGCCCCGGTTCCATAGAGGAACTCGAGCAGGGCGGCATCACGACGCCCAGACCGGGTTGACACGTCCGGAGCCTCGACAAGAGCGATGGCATCGGCGACGTCCAACGCCTTGGGGAACGGGTCGGGTCGTCTCGGTGTGGCCACCAGGACGGTGGGGTCGATCTGGCGAAGGCCTTCGGAGACCAGGAACCGGTGGAATCCCTTGATCGCCGACAGCTTCCGTTTGTGTGTCGAGGCGGCCAGCCCTCGCGTGGTGATCTCCGAGGAGAAGGCCTCGACATCTTCGGCCATCGGCTCGGCTCCCTCGAGAAACGCCAGGTATTGGGCGAGGTCCCTCCGGTAGGCGGAGATGGTGTTGGCCGATAGGCCGACCTCGACACGCAACGCGGCCAGATACTCCTCGACCCCCTCGGCAAGAGAGGGCGACGTCCCGGTCACATCCCGGCGAGCGCCTCGAGCGCGGAAACGTGGGCCGATCCCAGACTCTCGGCAACAGCTGGATGGCAGACGTCGTGGCCGACCACATTGACACCACCGAGAAGCTCGGGATGCGAGGTGATCGCCTCTCGAGCCCCTTTCTCGGCGAGGGCCAAGGCGTAACGCAATGTGGCGTTGGTCAGGGCATAGGTCGAGGTGTTGGGGACCGCCCCCGGTATGTTGCCGACCGCATAGTGGATCACCTCGTGGACCTGGTACACCGGGTCGGTGTGGGTGGTCTCCCGGGAGGTCTCGAAACATCCGCCCTGGTCGATGGCCACGTCGACGACTACGGACCCCCGTTTCATCGATCGAATCATGTCTTCGGTGACCAGCTTCGGCGCCGAGGCGCCGGGAATGAGAACGGTTCCGATCACCAGGTCAGCGCCGAGCACCTGCTCCTCGATATTGAGCTTGTTGGAGTGGAGGGTGACCACCCGACCGTGATACAGCGAGTCGATCCCACGGAGCTTGTTTATGTCGGTGTCGAGGACCACGACATTGGCCTGCATCCCCATCGCAATGACCGCGGCATTGGAGCCGGCCATCCCCCCGCCGATAACCACCACCTTGGCCGGGCTCACCCCGGTGGCCCCGCCGAGGAGGACGCCCCGACCGCCGTGGGCGCGCTCCAGGTAATGGGCCCCGGCCTGGGTCGCCATCCGCCCGGCGATCTCCGACATCGGGGCGAGGAGCGGTAGAGACCCGTCCGACTTCTGAACGGTCTCGTAGGCGATGGCGACAACTCCCCTCTCCAGCAGACCGGCGGCCAACTGCGGGTAGGCGGCGAGATGCAGGTAGGTGAACAGGGTCTGGCCCTCCCGGAGCATCCCGACCTCTATGTCCTGGGGCTCTTTGACCTTGAGGATCATCTCCGCCTGGGCGAAAACGTCCTCGGCATTGGGGACGATGGTGGCTCCCTGGGCCTCGTATTCCTCGTCGTGGATGGTCGATCCTTCTCCCGCTCCCTTCTCGACGAGCACCACATGACCGCGGTCGGTCAGCTCACGTGCCCCGATTGGGGTGATGGCCACCCGATGCTCAGCGGTCTTGATCTCCCTGGGGACACCGACGATCACTGCGATCCTTCCCTCGTTTCGGCGATCAGGCTAGTGGTGCGTCTGCGAAACAATGAGGCGGTCTCTCCGGCCTTCGGCGCCCCTGGCTGCGTCCAAAATCCTCGAAGCAGCTCCCGACTGCGACTGCGGTTTTCTCCTTGCCAGATGACGCCGATGGCTCGGAGACACCGCG
>CAYZKF010000198.1:0-3359 GCA_964479135.1 uncultured Acidimicrobiaceae bacterium | reverse complement strand
GGGTGGTCCCTCCGACCACCCGGCAGTGGAAGCCGGAGGTGTTGGCATAGTGCGGATCGTCCTCGGCTCCGGGCGGGAGCTGGCCGATGGGGATGATCGACTCGACCGGGTAGCCGCTCTCGTAGAGCATCTCGAACACCTCCACTACCGCGTGGGCGTGGGCTGTGGCGATCACCATCGATCCCTGCTGGGCGATACCCTCGAAATCGAGATGGGTGATCTCGATCAGGGAGAGGTCCTCTGGGCCGACTGGGCACCCCGGTTCCCATGAATGAGCCAGCGTCTCCACGCCAACCTGACTGATCGTCGAGATGAAAGGCGAGGGCTCGACAGTGGGCACGCTTGTGGTGGTGGTCGTCGTCGCAGCGGTAGGCGTCGTGGTGGTCGGGGGAGAGGTCGATGTGGTCTTGGGGAACATCGACGTAGTGGGCGTGGCATTGGTGGTGCCAGTGGTCCCCTCACCAGCGCAGCCACCGGCCATGACAGCCAGCACCAGTACCAGAGCGAGCTCAGTGGTAGGTCGCCGGAATGGTTGGGAGGTCTCGCCGGCTACCGACAAACCACTCGAAGCACCGCACCGGGTGCGCCTGATTACTACGTCCTCGTCCTCAACCCAACGCACCGAGTGCGTCTTCGTCCTGCGTCCTTGCCAGATGACGCCGATGGCTCGGAGACACCGCGCCCCTGTTTCACAGACACACCACTAGACGTTGCTCCGACCGACGACGAAACCGAGGAGGAGCCCCCCTACCGCCGCCCAGACCAGCGAGAAGTCGTCACCGACGGAATATATGGAGGGGCCACCGCCGATGCGGATGATGGCGGAAAGAGCGATCCCGCCGATAACCCCCATCAGCATTGCGCCGATCAGATTGTCGGCCGAGGCGGCGAAGCCCCCGACCAAACCGGCCACGGCACCGACACCACCGACGACGATGAACGCTTGGATTATCGATGCTTCGAGGAACATTGACGATCAGGCTATCCGCCCCGGTCGGGCCGGGAAGAGATTTCTCGGCGTCAGGCCGAAATGACCTTTTCCTCGACAACCGCGGAGATGGGGAACAGAACCGATCTGCCTGCCTGGCTGAACGGCTCGGTGAGCATCACCACGATGGTGGCCGGCCCCCGGCTGACCACATGACCGGTGTAGGTGTGGAACCCGTCATTGTCCTGAGTTATGAATGTGACGACCATCTATCCTTCCGACCTTCTCTATCGGCAAAAGGTTGCCCTCACGTTGAGCGCGTTCTGGGGATTTCTTCGTCGAGAGTCCGGTATGCCGCCAGTTTCAGCGTAGGCAGGACTTAACTCAAGGAGGAAAGTGCGCCTCCTGGTAGTCGAAGACGAGCCAGATCTCGCCGACGTGATCGCTCGCGGTCTGCGTCGCAACGGTCATGCCGTTGACGTCGCCCTCACCGTGTCCGAGGCCGATCTCAAGTTGAGATCAGCCAGTTATGACTTGGCCATTCTCGACTGGAACCTGCCCGATGGCTCCGGTCTGCAACTGTGTCGTGACCTGGTCTCCGGTGACCAGCCAACCTTTGAGGGGGAGCCTCCCCGCATCCTGATGCTCACTGCCCGTGACGACATCGAAGACCGGGTGGCCGGGCTCGATTCAGGCGCCGACGACTACCTGGTCAAGCCGTTCGCCCTCGCCGAGTTGTCCGCCCGGGTCCGGGTCCTGCTCCGTCGGGAGTCCGATGCCGGCCCGGTGCTCACCGTCGGCCAACTGTCACTCGACCATCCCCGATTCCTCGCCACCCGAGAGGGGAATACTCTCGACCTCACCGCCAAGGAGTTCTCCCTCCTCCACTATTTCATGGTCAATGCCGGCAGGGTGCTCAGCCAGGAGCACCTCCTCGAGCACGTCTGGGACGAGATGGCCGATCCCATGACCAACGTTGTCCGGGTCACGGTGAGCAACCTTCGCAAGAAGCTCGGCGACCCTCCGCTCATCTCCACCATCCCCGGCAGGGGCTACCGGCTCGAGGACTAGTGGCCCATCTCGTAAGTCCGCTGGCATTTCGACGGCCAGATGACACCGCTCGCGGCGTCCTCGTCCTCGCCGAACGGGCCAGTGCGTCTTCGTCCTGCGTCCTGGCGAGACGGCGCCCCTGGCTCGCCGAAATACGCGACCCGACTTACGCGATAGACCACTAGGCGACCACTAGATGTTCAACTGGCGTTCGATACGGTTTCGGCTCTCGGTGCAGTACTCGGCGGTGGTGTTTGGCCTGGGCAGCGCTCTTCTCGGCCTCGTCTATCTGGCAGTTCAGAACCAGCTTCGGGGACGGACGGTGACTGCCCGGTCTCTTTCCGGGCAGACGGTGATCCTCGACTCCGGCGAGGCCGTGGTGCTCCCCGTCTTCGAGGATCTCGAAGTGTCGGCAATCGAGTCGGTGTTCCGAGAGGTGGTCGTCGGCGAGGTCGCCCGGTTCACCATGATCGGTCTGGTCGCCCTGTTCCTCCTCAGCCTGGTGGTGGGCTGGGTGATGTCGGGCCGGGTGCTGAGACCGATCGAGGAGATCACCAGTGTCGCCCGGGAGATACAGGCATTCGACCTGAGCGGGCGTATTGCCCTATCGGGCCCGGACGACGAGTTGAAGCGCCTTGCCGATACCTTCGACGGGATGCTCGACCGTCTCGACCGGGCGTTCAGCAGTCAGCGCCGCTTCCTCGCTGACACCAGCCACGACCTGAGAACACCCCTCACCGTGATCCGGTCCAACGTTGAGCTGGTCGCCGAGGATCCGGACGCCACCGTGGCCGAGTGGAATCGGGTGGGGGAGATCATCCAGCGCAATGCCGAGAAGATGTCGAGGATGATCGACGACCTCCTCGCCGCCGCTCGGCTCCAGTCGGGCCGCGCCCGGTCGGTGAACATCGATCTGGCGACTTTGGTCCGAGCCAAGGCGGAGGAGTACCGGCCCATCGCCACCGCCTCGGGCCTGAGGATGGCAGTGGTCACCGACAGCGTCGCGGTAGAAGGGGTGGAGATGTCGCTCGACCGGGCGCTCTCCAACCTGCTGGACAACGCCCGGAAAGTGGCACCCCCCGGGTCCACGATCACCCTCGGGTGCGGGATCCGTGAGGGGTGGGCGTGGATGGCGGTGGCCGACCAGGGGCCGGGTCTGATCGAGGACATCTCCGATGTGATCGGGCTCGGGCTCTCCATCGTCTTTGGGGTGGCCGAAGGCCACGGGGGCACCATGGGGGCGTTCAACCCGGCCGAAGGGGGTACGGTCATGGTGGTGTGGATCCCACTGGGCGAGCAAGCGGGCGGCCCTCCCCGGGTGTCCCCTCTGGAGGCGCCCCCCACCACGGCCTAGTGCCCCCCGCCGTAAGTACGTGGGTGT
>CAYZKF010000197.1:0-3420 GCA_964479135.1 uncultured Acidimicrobiaceae bacterium | reverse complement strand
GGCCGCGATCATCGAAGAACGGTAGCTGTCGAGTCCTATGGTGGCGTGTGTCGGCGCGAGATCGAGGCCTCCGGTGCGCAAGATCAGCTGTTCGCCTGAATCGACCTCTACCTGCTCCCAGGCCTCGTAGGCGCCTTTCGCCAGTTCCACGTATGCCGGGGTGTGATACGAGAGCCGGATGATTCGACTGTGGTCTTCGGACCCACCTCGGTTGTGTCCTAGTTCGTGTTGCTCGATCCCCAGCACTCCGGCCCCGATGCTCCGCGAAGCCCAGTAGGCGGCGGCGCTGCCGATGCCCCCGAGTCCGAGGACGACGACCTGAAAGTCCCTCACACCAGGCCGTCGAGATAGCGGCGGATGTCTCGCGAGTAGTCCTCCATCGGTGCGTAGAAGCCGGTGGTGAATCGTCGTGAACGCATCCCTCGCTGAACCGACTCGCACACCTTCCAATCCTGGCGATTGACCATGTCCCAGAAGACGACCGCGTCGGACGGATCGAAGTCGCTTTGTGCCATCTCATCGGGGTGAAACAAGAAGTCGCAGACCACCGTTGTCGACTCGGGACCGTGGGGCCAAAGGGTGAAGGAGGCGACATGGTCGGCGGAAAGACTCAGCATCAGGTTTGGGTAGATGAGCTGACCCTTGTGTCTCTCCCTCTCCTCTTCGCTGAGACCGGGGAAAGGTTGGCGGGTGGTGGTGCCGCTCGCGGTGAAGGTCCAGGCGCCATCACGATGGGGGATACCTTCTTCCCAGTCGAGGTCGGAGCCTCCGCGCTGCCGGAAAGCCGGGACCAACTCGACCAACTCGGGGTGAACCGGCCCACAGTGGTAGCACTCGTTGTAATTCTCGACGATCGCCTTCCAGTTGGCCGCGACCGGATAGACGACTCGTACTGCTGTGCGCAGATCGGTCAGGGGGTAGTTGGCGAGATACGACTCAGCCTCCTGGAACTGGCCGCTCAAGGGCTGGGCGGCATCGGGTTCGAGATGCACCCACACAAACCCTCCCCAGATCTCGACACCGACATGATGAAGGGGCAGGTCCTCCTTGAGCAACCCGTCGGACTCGTCGAGGAAAGGAGCTGCCCGGAGCCGCCCATCGAAGGAGTAAGTCCAGGCGTGATAGGGGCACTGGATCGATCCGGCGAAATGCCCGGTGGGGCCGAGCTCGACCTGAGCCGGCTTCCCGTTGACGTCGGTCAGTTGAGATCCGCGATGCCGACACAGGTTGATATAGGCGGCGAGGTCGCCAGAGCGCGTGCGGGTGACGAGGACCGACTCGTCGACCACATCGCAGACGAGATGATCGCCGGGCTCGGGGATCTCCTCTTCACGACCTACACAGAACCACTGCCGGGAGAACACCTTGTCGACTTCGACCTCGTACCAGGCCGGTTCCACATATCGGTCGCGGTGCATGGTCGGTTCCACCGCCCGAGACTACCTGAACCGCCGTTCAGGCCCAGTCCCTGGGGATCTGGTCGGTCCAAGTCCGGGAGAAGACGACTTCGCCATCGTGTAGGGCGGTGAGGTCGATGGACAAGAAGAAGGTGTTGGCATCGGCGGACAGCTCCACGCTTCCCCTGGTCGCGACCTGCCATCCGGGTCTCTGCATCGTCACTTCTGCATCCGACCGCACCCGGGTGGAGGCAGGGTCGTCATCGGCGACACTGATCACCCAGGCTTCGTCCGACGTCAGCTTCAGATTCCCGCGTTCGGGCTGGTGCTCGGTCGAGCTCCGCGTTCGCCGATAGTTGACCACCGAGTCGGAGCGCTCCACGGTCGTACCGGAGTCGTCACTCCCGACCAGACCGGGAGGTGACGGTGGCGGCGGTGCGGGTGGTACCGAGAGCTTGTTCATCGGATCCCGGGCCGGGACCGTGGGCAAGTAGAGATGCGACCCGGCCGGGTCGAAGGTCAGGGTCGTCTTCACACCCGGCGGCCACACCACCGGGAAGTCGGCTCCTGCGAGGGCCAGTCGTATCAGCCATCCGGCCGGGACCACGGCCGAGGTCGCCATCAGCGGGAAACGAACCGTCATGGGCCGGTTGGCTTCCGGTGGCTGGGGAGTCGAGAGGTCGTCCGGGAAAGCCAGGTTCCGGTTGCCCCGGCTGATGATGTGACCCACGCCTTCGGGTGAGACCACCATCAGTCGTGCCGCCACCACTCCCACTGCATGGTCGGTGGTCAGAGTCACTGCGACTTCGGGGGTCCCCAGTATCTCGAGGGGCGAGGCCAGGGCTGCAGTCTGGAAGGTGACTGCATTGGCGTCATCGGTGGCCGAATCGGTACTGCCGATCCCGGCACGGTCCCAGGCCGGTGCATGTAGTCCCACCCATTGCGGGCCGGACCAGGCCAATCCGTTGTGCTCCGTCTCCGCCAGCGGAATGGTCCGAGCCGTGGCGTCGCCGGGTGGCCACGACGACTCCGCCCGCCAGTACCCGGGAGTAGGCGGCTCATCGAATGGGGCTTCGGTGGGGCCGTCGAAGGGCGGGCCTGTTCGGATGAAGATGGTGACCGCCGGCATCTCCATCACCCCGTTGTCGTCGCCACGCAGGTGGTGGCCGAACCACCGGGCAAGCAAGTCGAGATGGTCGAGGGTGGGAGATGGCACACCGGTGGCCGGCCGGTGGTGCCCCCATGGCCCGATGACGGTCCGGGTGGGGCAGCGGAGGTTCTCGGCGAGAGCCAGCATGCCATCGACATAGCCGTCGACCCACCCCCCGACCAGAAGGGTCGGGCATTGGATAGACCCATAGTCGGCGGATGGGGAGCCATGCAACCAATAGTCGTCACGGTGTTGATGGCGAAGCCAGACTCCCGGCCATTGCGGCGTACGGTCCAACCGTTCCATCCACTCCTCGAGCCATCCCTCGCCGACGATGTCAGGGTCTGGGGGCAAGGCGTTGCACACCACCATCGAGGGGGGCCAATCGACCTGTTCTTGGGCGTGAAGCGATCCGCCGGTGTAGTGAACATCGCAACTGAAACGGTCATGGGTGGCGTGAACCGGGGCGATGGCTTTGAGCTGTGGCGGTTGCAACATCGCCGTTTGCAACGCGCTGAATCCTCCCCAGGAGACACCCCACATCCCGATGTTCCCGTTGCACCACTCCTGTTCGGCGACCCATTCGAACACGGCCAGCGTGTCGGCCTGTTCCCTTGGGAGGTATTCGTCCTCGATGATGCCCGTCGAGGCACCGGTGCCCCTGATATCGATCCTCACCCCGGCCAATCCGCGCTGGGCGAGGTATGCATAGGTCGGCCAATCGGCGGAGTAGAAGGCGTCGTCTTTGCGATAGGGGAGCGATTCGACGACCGTCGGGTAGGGCCCGTCATTCGAGGAGTCGGGCTGGTAGACGGTGAGAGCGATGCGGACTCCGTCGTCCATCGGAACGAACACCCGGCGGTCGATGCGGAC
>CAYZKF010000196.1:0-3581 GCA_964479135.1 uncultured Acidimicrobiaceae bacterium | reverse complement strand
ACTCGCAAGCACTTCGACACCGAGTGGTTCCCGATCATCTCGAGCATCAGGTCATATCTCTGGCGACTTCGGGTGAAATCGTCTCTGGTGTAGTCGATGACATGGTCGGCGCCGATGGATCGGACCATCTCGACGTTCCGGGTGCTGCACACACCGGTCACCTCTGCTCCGAACACCTTGGCGAGTTGCACGGCGAACGTCCCCACGCCTCCGGCTGCACCATTGATCAGGACCTTCTGTCCGGCCTCGACCTTGCCCCAGTCGCGGAGACTCTGGATTGCGGTGAAGGCAGCGATCCCGACAGATCCTGCCTGCACCGCGGTCACGTTGGCCGGCTTGGCGACAAGAGTCGACTCCCGACCGATGGCATATTCGGCGAACGAGCCGTCGGACCATCCGAACACCTCGTCGCCCGGCTTGAACTCGACGACGGCTCGGCCCACCGCCTCGACCGTCCCCGCCACATCGACTCCCAGGCTGGTCGACTTCGGGCTCAGTCCCAGCTGCGCCCGGGCGATGTAGGGCTCGCCTCTCATGTAGTGCCACTCGTACGGGTTGACCGAGGCGGCCTCTACCCGGATCAGCACCTCATCCTCCCGCACCACCGGCCTGTCGACCTCCCGAAGCTCGAGGGTGTCGGCTGGCCCGTAACGCTCCCGAACGATGGCCCGCATGGTCTCCCGATGACCCGGGTTCGTCGTAACACTTCCCACTTTGTCGACTCTTGCTGAAGCCACTTCTCTCTCTCCTTCTCTCGGCGACTCGGCCCAGCGTTGTTGCGCTCACCCTCGTCGTACGTTGTAAGTCGTATGGCGTAAGGTACCCGTACGGCGTAAGGCTGTCAAGCCCAGCAGTCGAAGTACCGAATAACCCTCAGACTTACCTTGTACGTTTACAATCCGGGACAGGAGTTCCCCCACCGATGTCCACCCAGACCGAGTCGAGCACCGAACCGAGAATCCCGCTGAACCGGGATCGGGTGCTACGTGCCGCGGTCGAAGTCGCCGACCGGGATGGGATCGAGTCGCTGACCATGAGAAGACTCGCCGAGGAGGTCGGAGTCGAGGCGATGTCGCTCTACTACCACGTGGCCAACAAGGAGGCGGTCCTCGACGGTGTGGTCGAGGTGATCGTCGGCGAGATCACCGAAAAGGTAAATCGCCTGGAAACCCCGGCCGCGGAAGACGACTGGAAGACGGCGATGCGCGACCGGATCCTCACCGCCCGCCAGGTCCTGCTCCAGCACAAGTGGGCCCCGGACCTGATCGAGTCTCGAACCACGATGACACCGGCGATCATCTACTACTTCGAAGGACTCCTCGCCATCTTCATCCGGGGAGGTTTCTCTTACGACATCGCCCATCACGCCATGCACGCCCTGGGCAGCCGGGCCCTCGGTTTCACCCAGGAGCTATTCCAGCCGGACGACGCGGCGAGTGATGAGGCGCCCGATGAGATGATGGCGGAGATGGCCGAGAGTCTTCCCTTTCTGGTGGGGATGCTCAACGAGATCAGCCACGACGACCCCGACTCCACCTTGGGCTGGTGTGACGACCAGACCGAGTTCGAATTTGGCCTCGATCTCCTGCTCGACGGTCTCGACCGGCTCCGACCGACCGCCTGACCGAGCTCTGGGGGTCGAAGGTCCCCGCCAACTCGTAGATCAGGGTGGTGAAGAACAGGTCCACCAACGGCCCGTGGAAAACGGCGCAGAACGAAGCACACCGCCCCCTTGGCCGACAGGTCCCCTCTTGCGTCAGCGTCGCTCCCACACGAATTGGACCTGGCGTTCGAAGTGCAGAGAGCCGCCGCCCTCGTGGCCATTGAACTCGTAGACCTCAATCAGATGCTCTCCCCCGTAGTGGTTGAAGGCGGCGAAGACCGTGGAGGGAGGGGTGGTCTCATCGAACAGGCCCACGCTGAACAAGGCGGGTGCGGTCACTCGCCGGCCGTGGTTGACCACGTCGAAATAGGACAGAGTCTCGAACACCGAGTCGACTCGGTCGGGGTAGGTCTTGCAGTAGTCGGCGATCTCGGAGTACGGAGGGGAATCGGTTACGGCGACTGCTCTCCGGAAGTGAGCGAGGAAGGGCACATCGGTGAGCACCATGGAGGCAGCCTGTGAGAGATTGGCCGCAGCCAGGGCCAGGGCGCCACCTTGACTCCCCCCGGCGAGGACCACTTGCCGACCGGAGAGCTCGTCGATCTCTTGGGTCGCCTCCACCGCCCGGGCGGCATCGACGAACAAGCGTGAGTAGTAGTGATTGCCCGGTGAGGAGAGCCCGCTGGTGAGAAAGGTCCGGGAGCCCGGCTCGCCGTGATTGCCTGGGTCCGGGGTATCCCCTGATCTCCATCCACCTCCCTGCCCCCGCGTATCGACCACCAGATGCGGGAAGCCGACGCTCGACCATCTCAGCCAGTCGATGGGACGTCCCCGGCCCCCGTTGTATCCGACGTACTCCACGACGACCGGCGTGGTATCGGTGACCCCGTCAGGAAGGTACAACCACGCCGCGATCCGGTCTCCCCCGTACCCGGAAAACCGGGCGTCGTACACCGCCACCGAGGTGATCGGGCCGTCGACTTGGTCGACTGTCACATCCAATTCGTACTGACGGGCCTGGTCCATCCGGGTCGCCCAAAAGACGTCGAAGTCGCCAGGCTCCTCTACTTGAGGGGCGTAGGTTCGGAGTTGGTCGAGAGGAAGGTCGAAGTGTGCCATCAGGTCGGAAGGTAGCTGCGGGGAACCGTTCCAGCAGTGTTGGCCCGGCACGGCTGATGACGCCGACACCCCCGTGCGGCTGACATGGGAACTGCTAAAGAGCCGGTCGCTCATCGGTAACCTGGAATGGTGCGTGACGGAGAAGCGGCCAAGAGCTTGAGCCCACCCCTGTATCGGGGCGACGACATGGTCGGCTCACCTTGACCGGCCTCGGCATGGTTCGAGGGGAATTGCGCAGGCTCGCCACCGGGTGTGCCTGGGCGGAGGGCCCGGTGTATGTCCCCTGGGATGGGGCCGTCTGGTGGAGCGACGTCCGCAACAATCGAAGACTGCGGTTCGATCTGAGCACCGGGACGACCAGCGTCATCGCCCAGCCCTCGAACTTCTCCAACGGACAGACACTGGCACCCGACGGCTCGGTCATCGTCTGTGAACAGGGCACTCGTTCGGTGGTTCGACTGGACATGGACGGCCGGCGCCAGGTGATCGCCGACAGTTGGGATGGAAAACGTCTCAACAGCCCCAACGATGTCGTCCTGGCTTCCGACGGAGCGGTGTGGTTCACCGACCCGACATATGGCATCGACAGCGACGAAGAGGGCTACCAGGCCGAAAGCGAGATCGGGTCGAACAATGTGTACCGTGTGGGCCCGGATACCGGCCAGGCCGAGGCGGTGGTCATCGGTGACAACCTGCTGACTGATATCCGCGCGGCGCATGCCGTTGGTGCCCGCTCGGTGCTGATGCTCACCGGCGTCACCGGCACGGCCGAACTCGAGGCAGCACCGGCCAAGACACGCCCAACTGCCGTCGCCCACGATGCGGCCGAGCTGCGTGCGGTGCTCGAGGAGCTGGCGAG
>CAYZKF010000195.1:0-3634 GCA_964479135.1 uncultured Acidimicrobiaceae bacterium | reverse complement strand
TGACATGACCCGCCACTCCAGGTCGGCAGGCGCCTCGCTGCGCTCCCCGGCCAGCCGGCGAAGCTCGCGGGCGGTCCGGGCCATGGCGCTATGCCGGGCCTGACAACGAAGACACGCTTCGGTATGGCCACGGAACGGGCCGGCCACCGGACCACCGTCCACCGCGCTATTGGCCACAAACGGGGCCGCCACCTCACACAAGACACTCATGCGCTCTCCTCCAGGTCCCGGGCGAGTCGAGTGCGCGCCCGGTGGAGCCTCACCTTGGCCGCGGTGACAGTGATGTCCATCGCCTCGGCGATCTCACCATGGGACCACCCGTACACATCTTTCATCACCACCACCTGACGTTGGCTTTCGGGGAGGCGATCCAAGGCTGCCCGGAGCCGTCCCCTCAATTCGAGAAGCTCCCCGGCGGTCTCGGGATGGTCGGGGCCGGGAAGCGAAGGGATGTCCTGGTAGTCGTCGAGAGGCACACCGGCGTTTCGTCGCGCCCGGTCCTTGTGGGTCCACGCTGTGTTGACCGTGATCCGGTGCAGCCACGTCGAGAGTCGGGCGTCCCCGCGGAATTTGGGCAGGGCGCGCCACGCCCTGACCAGGGTCTCCTGAGCGATGTCAGCCGCCAAGTGCGGATCTCCGACCAATCGTCGCGCCAATGTGTAGACCTCGTCCTGATGAGCTCTCACCAGTGCGGCAAAAGCGGCTCGGTCGCCCTTTTGAGCCCTGGAGATCAGCTCTGCTTCTTTGACGTCTTCGACCCTTTCCGGGCCGCCGGAGTTACTCATCGGAGAGTTCGATCCTGGCACTGAGATACTCATGATCGGGATCGACCAGGGACACCGCAACCTGGGGACCTTCTGCGGTGTCGACGACATCGACCGGTCGGGCCGGCAACAACGGCGTGCGAAACCGTACCCGCCCACCAGCCAGAGGCAACGCTCCGGGACGCCGGGTCGCCGCCGCCTGGAATGCCCAAGACGACTGGAGTAGTCCGTGGACGACGACACCGGGCAGACCGGCGGCGACGGCGGCGTCATGGTCCCAGTGGATCGGGTTCCAATCCCTGGTCACCGCGGCGTAGCGAACCAGGTCGGCCCGCGATGCCGATCTCTGAGCAGAGCCGGGGTCCCCACGATGTGAGTGGGGAGGCTCGGGCCGCTCGAAGTCCGATCCCGATGGGAGGGACTCCCCGGTCACCAGGAAGAGTGAGGAGCTGTCGACGACACGCCCGTCTTCGCCGTCTGCGACCACGTCGAAGCCCACGTAGTTGACCCCACCCCGCTGGCGAACCCGGGCAACTGTCCCGGTGACTTCCAACGACTCCCCGACCCTGATCGGGCGGTGCCAGGCGAAGCTCTGTTCGCCGTGGACCACCGAGTGGCCGGTCAACTCGGCGAGAAGGTCGGGGGCGACCACGAAGAGGGCAGCGGCGGCGAACCCCGGTGGAGCCGCTTCGACCCACCTCCGGTGAACATCACCGGTGACCTCGACGAACTCGGCGACCCGGTCGGAGGTCACCGGGAGGGCCCTGGGTCCATACGACTTCCCGGAGAGGTGGTTCATGGGTTCGCCGTCTCGAGCCTGGGGTGGGAGTCCGACACCTGGCCTACGGTAACCACGAGCTGGCTTCACCGAGAGCGCTCGAAGCTCAGCACCTCTTGTGCTGCGCGTTCACCGCTGATGTAGGCGGCATGGACCGTCCCGAAGGCTTCGGGCACGGTGTGCTCACCGGCCAGGATCAGACTGGGCCCCACCGGACGCGCCAGGGCCCGCATGTCCTCAGGTGTGGCGCCCAACGGAAGGTAGCTGTAGGAACCCTGACTCCACGGGTCGTTGGTCCAGTCGGTGGCGAAAGCCGCCACCGGTTCTGGAACCCGATCGAAGAGGCGCCGCAACGACTCGAGAGCGAGATTCACCCTCTCTGGCCCGGCAACGCTGCCCAGGCTTGGATCGGCCAGGCCGGGATTGTGGAATCCCATCAGGGTGGGAGCCCCCGCCGAAGGACTTGCGTCGTACCAGGCAGGGAACATGCGATTTGGCGTCAGGTGGATGACTCGTGCGATCCCTTCCGTCCACCAACGAGTGTCGAAGCGGAGGATCACCTTCTCGAGTCCGGCCATCGCCAGTCGATCCAACGCCGTGGTGTGTGATAGGGGAAGAGGCGGGTCGAATGAGATGGTCCCAGACTTGAGGACTCCCAATGGAGCGGTGATCACCGCGGTGTCGGCGGTGAGCTCACCGGAGAGGGTGGTTACCACCACCGAGTCCCCATGCCGGATTCCGGTCACCGGGCTGGACAACCTGATGTCCAAGCCCTCCGCCAGATGATCGACCAGTCGCCGGTAACCGCCGTCGGGGAGGGCATTGCCACCGCCATCCTGGTAGGCCGCGGAGCCGTGAAGGCTTATCAGGTCGGGGTGAGCGCCGATGTCGAGCCCACCGGACAGCCACATCAAGAACTGACCAACCAGCTCGGCGGCACGCCCTTCGATCATTCGGTCGGCGAGGTACCAATCGACTCCCCGCGACCACGGCATCTCTTCGGCGCCCAGGGCGTTGGCGGCCTCAACGCGATCGAAGTCGTCGCCGACCGTGACCACGGTGGACGCCAGATGACCGGGAACCCATCCTTCGCCGTCGGCAACCGCACCCCCCAATCCCCAGGGCCCATCGTTGCGCACTGCCACCCCGATCGACCGCAGGTAGGGAATGACCGGGTTGGTCTCCCGATCATGGAGGAACGATCCTCCGAGGTCGACCCAGGATCCTCCGACCTGGACAGTCCATGTCCGACCACCCACCCGATCACGGGCCTCGACAAGCACGACATCGATCCCGGCGTCGGCCAAACGACGGGCGCAGGTCAGCCCCGACACCCCGGCACCGACGATGATCACGCGGGCCGTCGCCATCACCTGATCAATCGCTAGGCGTCCGCAGATGCGTGGTCACGTCGCCTCGGAGCGGTCGCCCTGACCGGACTCGGTGCTGTCGGCCCTGATCGCCTCGGAGGACTGCTCCTCGATGACGTGCTCGATCGACGGCTGGAACACCTCTTCGATGAGCCCGAGGCTATACCCCCGTTTCGGCCCATTCCGGTAGTACACCCAGCCTCGTGCCGCGGCGTAGATGGCCAGGCGGTGAATGGCGTAGATCACCAACCCAAGCCCGCCCAAGGCAACCAGCCACCTCATGGTGACCGCACTCCTGGGGGGACCGCCCGAGCACCGTGATGCCCTCGGGGGCGATGGGCCAAGTGCCCCCTATTCTCGATCCGAGACGAACCCACGTCAGTCGGGCGTCCCCCGTCGCCCGGACTTGGTCCGAGCGGTCCCCCCGCAACCAGAGCGACGAGTTCGGCTCGACCGAGCCGAGCCCCTACCGGGTTTCCCGATGCACGGTGTGTTGGCGACACCAGCGGCAAAACTTCTTCAGCTCGAGACGGTCCTGGGTGTTGGACTTGTTCTTGGTGGTGACGTAGTTGCGCCGCTTGCACTCGGTGCAGGCCATGGTCAAAGGTGGTCGCTTGTCAGAAGGCATCCGCCCCTCGCTTCGCTCGCTTGTACTTGGTACCTGGTAGCCCGCGGACAGAGCGAGGCTCGGGTCGGGGTACAGGGTACGGGGTACGGGGTAC
>CAYZKF010000194.1:0-3647 GCA_964479135.1 uncultured Acidimicrobiaceae bacterium | reverse complement strand
GGCACCTAGGCTTCCGGCCATGTCCGACCGCGATCTCATAGCCCTGACGCTGTCCGCCGAGAACCGCTGGATGCAGGGTTGGCTGACCGGGCCGACCCTCGAAGGCAACCCGATGCGTCGGGGCAACACCGCCCCCGAAGTCGAACTGTTCGGAACGGACGGGAGCACCGCCCGGTTGTCGACGACCTGGTCCGAGGGCCCGGCACTGATCCTCCTTTGGCGGCATCTCGGGTGCGGTTGCGGCCGGGAACGAGCGAGTCGTCTCCTCACCGAGATCGACGATTACAGACAGGCCGGTCTCAATGTGGTGGTGGTGGCGCCAGGTGACCCGGAGCGCGTCGCGGCTTATGCCGCCCACAACCAACTCCCGGTCACCGTGCTCGCCGATCCCGGATACGCCGCCCATCGGGCTTTTGGTCTGGGGCACTGGTCGTTGGAGCAGGTCCTCTACGACGCTCCCGAGGAGTTTTGCGATCTCGGTGCCGACACCGGGGAGGCCTTCCAAGAGCAGCGGCGATCCGAGGGCAGAAACCTGGTCGACGATCCATGGATGCAGTCGGGGGAATTCGTCGTCGACTCGACAGGAATGATTCGGGTCGCCTACCTCTACAACTACTGCGAGGACTACCCCGATCCCAGAGTCTTTCTCACCGCGGCCCGACTGGCCGGCTGATCCGATGCCGACGCTGGTAGACACACTGGCCTGGCTGGTCGACATCCCATCGGAGACCGGCAAGGAGCAAGAGATCCAGACGGCCATAGCCGCCCGGTTCGACGGCGGACAGCCGGTGACCCTGGTGGATGACTCGGTGGTGGTCGGGAATCCCGAGCCGGGCAAGGTGCTGCTCGTCGGCCATACCGACACCGTTCCACTCCAAGGTCATGCCGGGGCTCGGGTCGATGATGGCCGGCTCTACGGTCTAGGGGCCACCGACATGAAGGCGGGGCTGGCGGTGATGATCCACGTCCTCGAGGAACTGGGTACCGAACGGGTGGTGGGCGTCTTCTACGCCGGTGAGGAGGGGCCCCTCTCCGGCAATCAATTGGGCCCCATCCTCGACCAGCTTCCTGTCTTGGTCGGGGCGGAGGCGGCGATTGTCATGGAGCCGACCGATCGGGAGATGCACGCCGGTTGCCAGGGCTCGATCAACGCTCGGGTCTGGTTCGAAGGTGAGTCGGCACACTCGGCCCGACCTTGGTTGGGGGTCAACGCCATCACCCGCTCCGGTGGTTTCCTCTCGATGATGGACGCACTCGAGCCCGAGCTTCATCCAATCGAAGGTCTCGAGTTCAAGGAGGTGATCTCGGTGACCCGGGCCCAGGGAGGGGTGGCCAACAACATCGTGCCCGCTCGCTTCGAGCTCAACGTCAACTACCGATTCTCTCCCGACCGAAGCACCGCAGAGGCGATCATCCATCTCGGCGAGATCTGCGCCGGCGCCGACGGGTTCGAGGTCACCGACTCGGCACCTTCCGCCTACCCGGCGGTCGACCACCCGTTGTTCATCGCCCTCGCCGAGGCGGCGGCCGCACAGGTGTCCCACAAACAGGGCTGGACCGACGTCGCCCAATTGGCGCAGAGGGGGGTTCCGGCGATCAACTTCGGGCCGGGGGAGACCTCTCTCGCCCACAAACCGGGGGAGTCGGTAGCCATCGACGATCTCGACTGGGCATATCGGGCCCTTCTCACCGTGCTCCAGTAACCCGGAGCCGTCGGCAGGTTCGGATGTCCCCCTGCGGAGCGGGGGGACCGCACGAGCGCAGCGAGGGCGAGGGGGGTGCGAGCGAAGCGAGCTCGTCTCTCGCCTGGTCGCGCGTCAGCAGTGGCGGTCGAGTTCGGCTGCGCCTCACACCCCCCTCGCTCTCCCTCTGGTCGAGCGGTCCCCCCGTAAACGGGGGGACATGGGCGAGGGGGGTGCGAGCGAAGCGAGCTCGTCTCTCGCCTGGTCGCGCGTCGGCAGTGGCGGTCGAGTTCGGCTGCGCCTCGCCCGAGCTCGTCTCTCGCCTGGTGACGAGGAGGACCCGTACGATGCTCCGGTCATGACCTTTCGACCGAACGTCGACGAGCTGCTCGCCAACAACGCAGAGCACGCCTCGAGCTTTGGAGAGGCCGACCTCGAGGTGGCCCCAAAACGCCGGCTGGCGGTGGTGGCTTGCATGGATTCGCGGATGGACATTTTCGCCATACTCGGCTTGGGTCACGGGGAGGCCCATATCATCCGCAACGCCGGGGGTGTGGTGACCGACGACGTGGTCAGGTCCTTGTGTCTCTCCCAACGCCTGCTCGGGACCAAAGAGGTGATCCTGATCCATCACACCGATTGCGGTCTCGAGAAGGTGGATGAGACCGATTTCATGGCCGAGCTCGGGCGGGAGCTCGGGGTGACTCCGGGGTGGGCGTTGGAGTCTTTCGACGACCCCTACCAGGACGTCCGCCGGTCGATGAGGAAGCTGAGGGTGACTCCTTTCGTGCCCCATCGGGAGCACGTTCGGGGTTTCGTCTACGACGTCGCCACCGGAGCCCTCGCTGAAGTGGTCGACGAGACGGTGTAACCGACCTCAACCTCCTTTGCGTATCGAGGTGGCGAGACGCTTCTCCTCGTCGGACTGAGGCAGGTCGGGTTCGGCCTGGGCTTCCCTGGAGGCAACCGCCTCGGCCAGCAACCCGGTCAACGTCTCCACCTCGACCCGATGAGCCTGGTCGAAGAAGCCTCTCATCGAATCGAAGTAGCCCGCAGCCTCCTCGTCAGCCGGATGGGCAAATCGCTCATGGAGTATCGACCCCCCTTCGACGGGCTCGACTTCCTGGGTGGTGACGAACGACATGCCGTTTGGAAGGGTGGCGCTGGCGGTCAGGTATCGGGGTGGGCGCCAGTCGAGGAACTCCTGGAGGATCACATCCTGGCCGTGCATGCAATGGTTCAGCGTCCCCTGACGACGCCGCCCGCTCTCGTCGACCTCCTCGACGCCGTCGAGGCCGAAGTTCCAGAGGACACGCAACGCCGGCACTGAGATGTGCTCCCACACCAGCTGCGCCGGGGCCGGGTAGAAGGCCGAGTACACCATGGAGGCATCCTTCTCCTCGACGCGGACTGTGGTCCGCTCCTGCAGCTCGGCCCATGCCTGGCCGAGATCGCGGACCCATCCGGAGACCTCGCCGATGTGCTCGTAGGACTCGGAGTGGCGGTGCATGCCCAACGCCTCGGGCTGGAGTCTCGACGCGGCGATGCACTGTTGGGTGATGAAGGCGTAGGCAGGGATGTCGATGCCGTTCTTGAGCATCCGGTGGACCACGATGACGTCGGCACCCACCAGCTCGGTTTGACCCATCATGGTCTGCTCAACGACCTGACCGAAGTGGACAACCACCTTGAGGTTGAGCTCGCCGATCATGATGCACGCTTGGCACTCGCAGACCGACGCTTGTCTGATCGAGATCAGACGCTTCTTGAACGCGAAATAGGCGCCTTCCACCGTGTCGAGGAGGATCGAGCCGTCGACGGTCTCGTCGATCCGGTAGACGAACACCGCGTCGCCCTCCAACTTGGAGAAGGTGAAGGTGGGACGGAACACGCCGACCACGGTCGCGAGCAGGTCGGCGAGGATGTCTTGGGCGTGGTCGAGCTCGACACCGGCCAGGTACCGGG
>CAYZKF010000193.1:0-3659 GCA_964479135.1 uncultured Acidimicrobiaceae bacterium | reverse complement strand
GCCGGGATCATTTGGCTGGGCGTGATGGTGGTGGCCGCCTTCCGCAACCGCGGTGGGGAGGAGGTCGCCCACAATCTGCGGCCCGGGATCGACGACCAGCATCTCGAGACTCGTCGTCTCGAGAACGGCCAGAAAGCGGCCATTGTCTCCTCAGCCTTTCTCGCCATCGCCCTCCCCCTCTATTTCCTTGCCGAGCCCAGCCGGCAGGCCGGGTTCGTCGAGGAGTTCGATGCGGCTTCGATCGCCCGCGGCGAGGCAATCGTCGAGGAGTTCGCCTGCTTCAGCTGTCATGGCCCGCTGGGAGGCGGAGGGGTTGCTAGACACGTCGAGCAGCGGTCTGGAGTCACCGTGGACTGGGCCACCCCCCGTCTCGACGACATCTTCCTCCGTTACAACGACGACGAGGTCAACTTCTGGGTCACCTTCGGCCGTCCCAACACCCCGATGCCCCCTTGGGGTCTGGCGGGTGGGGGGCCGATGAACGAACACCAGGTGGTGGACGTGGTCAACTATCTGAGGACCATCCAACGCCCGCAACAGGACGTGGTCAACGAGATGCCGGCCTTGGTCAGTGCGCAACTGGGCCGTTTAGAAGGGGCAGACGCTGCGGTCGAGGCGGCGATCGTCAGCCAGCTCCAGGTGATCGCCGAGATCGACCAGGCTGGCGAGGACTCCGCCTTCATCGGGCCGATCGCCCGTCGCGCCCGTGAGATCCTCGACGGCGCCGGGACCGGGTTCGACACCGATGGGGACGGGTTGTCCGACGTCGCCGAGACCGAGCTGTCGGCGATCTCGGCGGAGGTTTATGCCTACTTCCAGGCCTTCGAGCCGATCCGACTCGACCCCAACGAAGCCGACGCCGAGCTCCTCGACGAGGCACTGGCTCGACTCGGGGCGGCCTCGGCACGCGATCCCATCCTGGTTCCCTACCTGGCCACGATCCAGACGATCCTCGAAACCGCCGAAGGTGAAGACACCGACGGTGACGGGATTCCCGACGACGCCGAGACCAGGATCAACGCCCAGCTCACCGAGGCGGCGGCGGCAACCATTCCCGGGGGACTCACCGTTGTCACTCTGGACCCGGCCAACCCCGCCTCGGTGGGTGGCGACCCCGATCTGAGGACGGCAACCCGGCTGGTCGGCGCCCTCGAGTCGGTGTCGGTGGGCAAACGGGTGCTCGATGAGAACGAGGAGAGGATCCGGGACGTCGAGGAATCAGGGCTTTCCTTCCTCCGACAGGCACAGGGCGAGCGCAGATGGGAGATCGACATCCCCGGGGTGGCGGCGGCGATGGGTGCTTCCGGCTCGGAGGCGGCTCGGGCCGTCGGACTGTTCAACGCCAACTGCGCCCGGTGTCACACCGCGGGGTTCTCCGCCGGGGTCCCCTTCACCCAGGAGGTCGGTTCCGGCGGCTTCGGGCCCGCCCTCTGGGACGGGCGTCCGGTGGTCCAGTTCGGCGAGGCCCCGTTGGACGGAACCCAGGCCGACCTGTTGGTCGATTTCCTGATCACCGGCTCGGAGGCGCAACGGGCCTACGGGTTGAATGGGGTGGGCACGGGACGGATGCCCGGTTTCGGCGCCCTCCTCTCCGAGAGGGATCTCGATCTCCTCGCCCGTTATCTCAGATCCGGCAACCTGAGCGGGAAGGAGTAGCCATGTTCCGCGAGCTGTTCAGATCGCTTCTCTCGGCGAACCTGTTCGTCACCGGGATCATCCTCACCCTGGTCTCGGTCCTCCTCTTCTACGGGTCGATGTATCTGTTCAACTACACCAATCTCGGGAAGAAGCTGGGTTTTCTGGTGTCCGGTGCCGCGGTATTCGGCTGGCTGACCATCAGCTCGCTGCTGTTCGTGGTCTATGCCCCCAGGGGTCCTCGGCCGGAGAACATCGAAGGTCTCAATGCGTTCGAGATCAGGATCATCCCTCTCACCTATCTGATGGTCACCCTGGTCCTCTTCCTGGTCTTCCTCACCGCCCTACACCAGTACGAAGAGATCCAAGAAGGCAGCTGAGCACTCACCGGATTGAGAGCTACAGGGGATGCCAGTTACCCGTAATAGCTCAGTATCTGCAGCTCGTGGGACAGGTCGACCTGTCTCACCGCCACCGAATCGGGCACTCCCACCGTGACCGGGGCAAAGTTGAGTATCGAGGTGATACCCGAGTCGACCAGGGTGTCGGCGACCTGCTGGGCGGCGGAGGCGGGGACGGCGAGTATGGCCATGTCGAAGACACCTGCCCGACGATCAGCGGGCATCAGATCTAGGGATCGCACCTTTAGCCCGCCGACTTCCTGACCTATCCGACCCGAGGCGATGTCGTAGATGGCGGCCACGTCGAAGCCTCTCCTGTTCAACCCCGGGTATCGGGCCAGGGCGGTGCCCAGGTTGCCGGCCCCGATGATCCCAACCTTTCTCCGGTTTTCGATGCCCAGCTCGCGACGTATCCGGTCGCGGAGGTTGCCCGCCGAATAGCCGACTCCACGAGTGCCCGGGAAACCGAGGGCGGCCAGGTCGCGTCGGACATTGGTCGCGGTGACTCCGGCGGCGTCGGCCAGCTCGTCGGAGCTCACCGTCTCCTTTGCCCCCCCGTTGCCCTCCTCCAACAGCCGGAGATACCGGGGGAGTCTCACCACCGTTGCCCTGGAGAGATCGCTCATCGCCGGCGACGATACATCTGCCTCTGGGTTCTACCTTCAGCCCGGGCCTCTTCTACCCTCGTCGGCGATGAGCTCTCCTGGGGTCCTGGTAGTCGGTGGCGGCCCGGCCGGTAGCGCGGTCTCGCTGTGGTTGGCCCGTGCCGGGCACCAGGTGACCATGGTCGAGGCCAAGGAGTACCCCCGTGAGAAGACCTGTGGCGACGGTTTGACACCTCGCGCAGTCCTCCAACTCCAGGACATGGGTTTCGACTTCGACATCTCCGGTTTTCACCGGATCGACGGGCTCCGCTCCTACGCCGGCGACGACCTGATGATCGAGATGAAATGGCCCGACCACAGCCGATTTCCCGATTGGGGCGGGGTGATCCGACGTCTCGATCTCGATGAGCAAGTAGCCCGTCTTGCCGAGAAAGAGGGGGTGGTGATAAGGGAGAAGACCACCGCCACTCCGGTGATCGAGGAGGGGAGGCTGGTGTCTGTCGCCCTGGAAGGTGGGGGCGATACCGAGACCGTGGTGCCCGAGGTCACCGTGATCGCCGACGGCTCGATGAACCGGTTCGGACGCGAGTTGGGGACCGCTCGGCGCAAGGACTACCCGTTGGGACTTGCTGCCCGGGGTTATTACCGGTCGCCGCGCTCCGACGACCGGTTTCTCGAGAGCCAGCTCGACCTTCGGGACTCGTCGGGGGCCACCATGCCCGGTTACGGATGGGTCTTCCCCCTTGGTGATGGCACGGTGAATGTCGGTGTCGGTCTCCTTTCCACCTTCAAGCGGTGGAAACACGTCAATACCACCACCATGATGAACGACTACTCGGCCACGGCACCGGACTACTGGGAGTTGTCCGAGGAGTCCAGGCTGACCAAACCGGTGGGTGGCAAGCTGATCATGTCCTTTTCGCGGGGCCCGCTGGTAGGAGCGAACTGGATCACCATCGGCGACGCCGCCGGGGCGATCAACCCGTGGAACGGTGAAGGGATCTCGTACGCGTACGAG
>CAYZKF010000192.1:0-3660 GCA_964479135.1 uncultured Acidimicrobiaceae bacterium | reverse complement strand
CGAAGGTCCCGCCGAAGGGCAGCTCCATGTGGGTGTGGACATCGATCCCACCGGGGAGCACCAGCTTGGCGGTGGCGTCGATCTCCTCATCGGCGGTGACGGAGTGGTCTCGGCCGAGCAGGGCGACCACCCGGTCGCCGTCGACCAGCACATCGGCCTCCATCTTCTCGACGGCGGTCACCACCGTCCCGTTCTTTATCAGTGTGGTGGTCATCTCGAACTCCTAGCTCGGTTGATGGCGTTGCGAAGCATCTCCAGGCCCTCGGCGGCTTCCTCTTCGGTGAGGGTCAACGCCGGGGCGATCCGCAGGGTGTTGCCGTACATACCACCCTTGCCCACCAAGAGCCCTTCCTTCTTGGCCTCCTCCATGACGTTGGTGGCCAGGGCGGGAGTCGGTGCCTCCGTCTCAGGGTCGGCGAACTCGACACCGAGCATCAGCCCCTTGCCCCTGACCTCGATGATCTCGGGGACCTCGTCGGCGATGTGGTAGAGCCCGTCTTTGAGCTGGTTGCCCACTTTCAAGGCATTGGTCTGGAGGTCGTTGTCGAGAATGAAGTCGATATTGGCCAGCGCCCCGGCGGTGGAGAGAGGGTTGCCTCCGAAGGTGGAGATGGAGTTGGCGGGGAGAGAATCCATGACCGAAGCACCGGCCACCACTCCGGCGATGGCCAAGCCGTTGCCCACCCCTTTGGCGAAGGTGATCATGTCGGGGGTGATCCCATGAGCCTGGTATCCCCAGAAGTGCTCGCCGGTCCGACCCCAACCGGTCTGCACTTCGTCGGAGATGAACATGATCCCGTGGCGGTCGAGGGTCTCCTTGATCCCCCGGAAGAACCCGTCGGGGGGCGTGGCGAAGCCGCCGACACCCTGGATCGGCTCGGCGATCATCACCGCCACCTGCCCTGCGGTGGCTACCTCGATGAGGTTCTCCAGGTCGGCAACACATGCCGCAGTGAAGGCTTCGTCGGAGAGGTGGCGGAACGGGCTCCTCAGCCGGTAGGACCCATGGACATAGGTGACGTTGAACGGGCTGAACGAGGTGGCCGACCAGGATCGCTGACCGGTGACCGCCACCGCCGAGTGAGACTTGCCGTGATAACTGCCCCGAAAGGCGAGAACCTGGTTCGACCCCTTGAGCTGGGTGGCGATCATCAGCGCGGCGTCGTTTGCCTCGGTTCCCGAGTTGGTGAAGAACACCTTGGCGTCGGGTATACCGCTCAGCTCGGCGATCCTCTCGGCAAGCTCGATCTGCTGTTCGATCAGGTAGAGGGTGGAGGTGTGCAACAGCCGGTCGGCCTGGGCTTTGATCGCCTCGACCACCTGGGGGACCCGGTGACCCGACATGGTGACCAGGATCCCGCCGAAGAAATCGAGGTAGGTGTTCCCCTCGGCATCGGTGACGTGGCGGCCCTCCCCTTCGACCAGGGCGATCGGCTCCTCGTAATAGAGGATCATCCAGTCCGGAAGCACCTTGCGGTGACGGGCCAAGAGCTCGGCGTGTTCGCCCATTCTGTCTCCCACTCTCTGGTGTGGTCTCCAGGTGGAGGGTAGCGAGGACGGGGAACCTCTCGCTTGAGGCCCCGGACGAGTTCGGCTCCGCCTCACACCCCTCGACGACCGTCCGGTCCCCACGTAAACGGGGGGACAAAGGCAAGGGGTGCGAGCGTCAACGAGCCTGTCCCCCTGCGGAGCGGGGGGACCGTCCGAACGTAGCGAGGGGGGTGCGAGGGCGCTTCGCCCGAAGCTCGTTTCTCACCCAGCCGCGGTCGTGAGGCCCCCGACGAGAAAGGCGCCGCTCACATCGACCGCCCATCTCCGGGGGCGTCACCCTCGTCGATGGCCCCCAACCACTCTCCCCAGAACGTCTTCCACTCCTCGACATCGCCGGGTTCGGGGAGACGTTCGTGGGCGACCGAGACGCGGACTCGCTCATCGTCACGAGGGTCGATGGCGATCAGGGCTACCCCGGGGCCGATGGCGATCCGTACCGTCTTCGACCCCGGTCGGGACCTCAGCTCGGTCTCGATCCCGGGAAAGAGATCGGCCCTACTGTTCGCGTCGAGGAGCATGGACTTGAGCATTTCCGGGTCGACATCGACGGTTCGGGACTTGTTCGCCGAGAATGTCCCGTCGGGCAGCTGGTTGGGGAGACGCAACCCGCTGATCCGCTCGTATCCGAGGGTGACCGTCTGCGCCCACCAGCCGGGGACACCGTGAGCGCCGACCAGGTGGGCGACGATGGCCTGGTGCCCTCGATCGTGGCCGGGCCAGTCGTCGAGGATCTGGCGCCATTCCTCCCAGCCTCGACCTGTGGCCTCGCGCACGCGGTCGTCGGAAAGGTGTGGTTGGCTCACCCAGGGATGGGAAACACCCCCGTGTCCTTCACTCGATCCGGACGCTCGCCCGGCGATCAGGGCTCGTCGGGCAGCCCCGTACTTCTCCCCGGTCTTGGCCATCCGAGCGCGGACTCGGCGTTTGAAGGATTCCTGTCGGGTCATGACAACTTCTCTCCTGTCCCCAGCCGACCGAGACGACCCGCGCTGGTCTCAATCGAAGGACAGTCCGATTGTCCTTGACCCTTGCCGAGCACTCGACGGTCCCCTTTGCCTTCTCTAGCCGGCAGCGCGGGTGCCGGAACGAAGGTCGGGCATGGCAAGACGCCCTCAATAATCCCAAGCAACTATAGGGCTGATCCGACGCCGATGTGCCCCACCGGCTACCTTCCGGGCATGTTCGCCCCGATCGCGGCACAGCGGATCGAAGGTCTGGTCCTGCTCATCGCCGGGTTCGTGGCCTTCTCGAACACCGATGTCTCCTGGTGGTGGTTCGCTGGGCTCCTGTTGGTACCCGACCTCTCGATGGTGGGGTACCTGTCCAACCCCTCGACCGGGGCCACCCTCTACAACCTGGGGCACTCCCTCCTCGGCCCAGGGGTTCTCTTCGGTTGGCGTCTGATGGGAGGGCCCGTCGTCGCCCTGGCCGGAGCGAGTATCTGGCTGACCCACATCGGGATGGACCGGTTGTTCGGGTTCGGGCTCAAGTACGGCGACGACTTCAGCCATACCCATCTGGGAACGATCGGACGTCGCCGCGAGGCGGGCTTCTAGGCGGCTACTCCGAAGTACTCGTACTTTCTACTTCGAGGCTTGAAGTAACCAGTCCAGAGTCAGCAGCCGTGCGCAGCCCAACTAGGGCTCTACCAGTGGGCCGTAGGCGTCGGGGCGGCGGTCGCGGTAGAAGGCCCACACCTTGCGGACCTCGTCGAGGGTGTCGAGGTCGAGGTCACGGACCACCAACTCCTCGTCGGTGTCGGACGCCGGGTCGCCCACCATCTGGCCCCTAGGGTCGACAAAATATGACGACCCGTAGAAGTCGTTGTCCCCGTACTCTTCTTTACCCACCCGGTTGATCGCCCCGATGAAATACTCGTTGGCCACGGCCGCGGCCGGCTGTTCCAGGTTCCACAGATACATCGAAAGGCCGCGGCTCGTCGCCGAAGGGTTGAAGACGATCTTCGCTCCGGCCAAGCCCAGCGCCCGCCACCCCTCGGGGAAATGGCGGTCGTAACAGATGTAGACCCCGATCCGGCCCACCACAGTGTCGAACACCGGGTAACCCATGTTCCCCGGACGGAAGTAGAACTTCTCCCAGAACCCGTTG
>CAYZKF010000191.1:0-3684 GCA_964479135.1 uncultured Acidimicrobiaceae bacterium | reverse complement strand
CCCATGTATAGACTTGACGGTTGAGAGACGATTGATCTCCTGGATGAGTCGATCAGCGTCGAGCTGGGCGACCCGGCGATGGTCCTGGTCGCCGAGGGCATCGAGAAGCCCGGAAACCTCGGCGCCATCCTCCGCACCGCCGACGCGGTGGGGGCCAATGCTGTGATCACCGTCCCCAATCGGGTCGACCTCTTCAACCCCAACGTGATCAGGGCTTCAACCGGGGCATGTTTCACCATGCCGGTGGTCGCCGTCGGTCTCACCGACCTCGGGGCATGGGTGGCGAACCACGGGTTATCCCTGGTCGCCGCCGACCCCGAGGGCCCGGCCTCGATCTGGGAAGTCGACCTCACCCGATCGGTGGCATTGATGGTCGGGGCCGAGGCCGCCGGACTCACCAAGCAGGCTCGCGAGGCTGCTGATCGACTGGTCTCAGTCCCGATGGCAGGTGCCGTCGACTCGCTGAACGCCTCGGTGACCGTGGCCCTCCTCGCCTACGAAGCCCTCCGTCAGAGATCGACTTGAGCTTGGTGCCTCCCTTGTATCGAACACATGTTCGATGTAGGCTCGGGGAATGGCCCTGGCCTACCAGACCAGCTTCGACGAGTTGTCGACACCACTTTTCCAGGTCACTTTCTGCGTACTCGATCTCGAGACCACCGGAGGATCACCTGCCGACAGTGCGATAACCGAGATCGGGGCGGTCAAATACCGGGGCGGTGAGCAGATCGGGGTGTTCCAGACCCTGGTCGACCCCGGGCTCCCCGTCCCACCGTTCATCACCGTTCTCACCGGGATCACCGAGGCGATGTTGTTGGGCGCACCACGGATAGAAGAGGCTCTCCCCAGCTTTCTCGAATTCATCGGCGATTCGGTGGTGGTGGGTCACAACTTGAGGTTCGACCTCTCTTTCCTCGGCGCCGCCGGCCACCGGCTCGGATACCCAAAGCTGGGCAACCAAACGGTGGACACCGTGGCTCTGGCCCGGAGACTGGTCAGGACCGAGGTGCGCAACCTTCGACTCCAGACCCTGGCCGCCCACTTCCGCAGCCCCGTCCCACCGACCCATCGGGCTCTCGAGGATGCTCGTGCCACCGCCCACGTCCTCCACTCGCTCTTGGAGAGGGCCGGGTCGCTGGGGGTGACCAACCTCGACGACCTGCTCGCCCTGCCCAAGGCTCGCGGTTCCGCCCATTTCTCCAAGATCGGGTTGACCGAACATCTTCCTCGCCGGCCCGGCGTCTACCTCTTCCGTGATCGCGACGGTGCGGTTATCTATGTGGGCAAGGCAACCAATCTCCGGGCAAGGGTCCGTCAGTATTTCTACGGCGATACCAGGCGACGGATCGCCGATCTGGTCCGCGAGCTCCACTCGATCGACTTCGTCGAATGCTCAACCCCTCTCGAAGCCGAGATAACCGAGATCCGCCTCATCCATGCCACCAGACCCCGCCACAATCGACGATCCCGTCCCCCGAAGAACTCCCACTTCGTCAAGTTGACCAAAGAGCCCTTCCCCCGCCTGTCAGTGGTGCGCCGGGTGGGCGACGACGGTCTCGCCTATCTGGGGCCGTTCCGATCGAAACGGGCCGCCGACGACGTGGTCATGGCCCTCTGGGATGCCCTTCCCATTCGTCGATGCCGGGCCCGGTCACCCGGCCAGACCGGAAAGTGTGTCGGCGCCCAGATAGGAGTCGCCCGATGTCCTTGCGACGGGTCGATCGACACCACCGAGTACCAGTCGATCGTGGCTCAGCTCATCCGGGGGATCGAAGGTGAGCCCAACCTCCTCCTCTCCCCACTGGTGGAGCGAATGGAGAGGCTGGCCGACGCCGAGCGCTACGAAGAGGCCGCCTGGGTCAGGGATCGCCACGACGCCCTGGCTCGATCCCTCGAAATGAGGCGGGTGTGGCACTCCCTGAACACAGCCGGGCTCATCGAGCTCGAGGAGGAGAACGGCCAGCGGGTGGTGATCGACCATGGCGTCTTGGTCGAGACTCGTCGGGCCGGCCGATCTCCAGCCCTGCACTTTGACCACGCCGTCCCCTCCCCTACCTCCTTCCCGGTGCCCCACAACGTCGAGGCCGCCGAGGAGGCCACTCTGATCTGGAGGTGGCTGGAGAGGAGTCCGGTGCGCATCGTCGACGCCACCGGCGCACTGGCCCTCCCCGTTGCCCGTGTCGAGCGACTTCCCATCCGCCACAACCGGGCGGCGTGAGCGGTTCTCCAACTTGAGTGTGGCGCCCCGTGGGGTGAGACTCATCCCGTGGAACCTGTGGTAACCCTGCAGGGAGTCGGGGTGTCGTTGGGAGGCGTCCCGGTCCTCAGGGACATCGATCTCTCTCTCCTGCCCGCCCAGGTTCTTGGCGTGGTCGGGCCCAACGGTTCGGGAAAAACCACTCTGCTTCGTCTCGCCGCGACCTTGCTGCACTCCGACCGGGGCACGGCAGCCATCCTCGGAGTCGACCCGGGCTCGCCCGACGTCTACCGGGTGAGATCCCAGATCGGGTTGATCGGACACGTCCCGTCGCTGGTCCCAGAGCTCACCCTCTCGGAGAACCTCGACCATGTCGCCCGGCTCGCCGGGCTCGATCGCAGCCGGGTCGGCCCGGCGCTGTCCGCGGTGGGCCTGGAGGGTGCCGCGGGACGCCGCGCCGAGGCCAGCTCACACGGGATGCAGCGCCGGGCCGAGATCGCGCTCCTTGTGCTGAGAAGACCCCGGCTCCTGCTCCTCGACGAAGCCTTGACCGGCCTGGACGGCGACGCCTCCGCTCTGGTGGCCGCCCTGGTCGAGCGGACCACACACTCCGGGGGCGGGGTCGTCATGGTCTCCCACGACCCTTCCCACCTGACGTCGTGTGACCAGGTGGTCTCACTCTCCAACGGAAGGCTCACCCGATGAGCCTGTGGGGTCAGGCCCGGGAGATCGCCAGGGTCGACCTCAGAGTGGAATCCCGACTCGGCGAGACCACCCGGGTCATCCTGCCCTTCGCCGTAGTCAGCCTGATCGTGTTCCCACTCGCCCTCGGCCCCCGACTCGCCTTGATCAGCGGTATCGGCCTAGCCGTTTTCTGGGCCTTGGGGATCCTCTTCGGGATGCAGATCGCCCTCAGGCAGTCGGCCAACGACACCAGCGCTCGTCGCGACCTCTACGCCATGGTCGGGTTGGACCCCGCCGCCCGGTTCATCGGCAGGGCCATCTCCGGAGCACTGTTGATGTTTGCGTTCCTGGTCGTGCTCTTCGTCGCCATGATCGTCCTCTACGACCCCGATCTGCCGTCCGGCTGGATGGCGCCCGGAGTGGTGAGCGGGGCCCTGTTTGCCATCGGTCTATCCGAACTGGCGACCCTGGCCGGCGAAGTGACATCCGGCCTTCGCAACCGGACGGCATTGGCATCCCTGATCGTGGCCCCCCTGTCGCTCCCCCTGGTGATCGGGGCCTCCCAGACCTTGGCGGCGATAGACCGGGGCACCGGTATCCTCTCTTCGATACTGCTGCTGACCGCAACCGCCTTGGCCCTCGCCGTAGTCGGTATCGCCGTCGCCAGACCGTTGGAGGAATCACGAAGATGACACGGGTCAGGATCATGCTCGGCGTCGCCGCTGCGGCGGTGGGCGTCGGTCTCTGGTATGCACTGACCGCCACGCCCGACGCCCTCCAAGGGGTGTACAGCCGGCTGTTCC
>CAYZKF010000190.1:2380-3698 GCA_964479135.1 uncultured Acidimicrobiaceae bacterium | reverse complement strand
GCATCGACACAGACCACGTCCGAGACGTTGAGGATCGACTGGGGGTTGTCGACCAACCGACCCTGCATCCCCACCTTGAATCCCTCCTCGTCGAACTCCATCCGCTTGGGACCGAAAAGCCCAAGATGGAGCCAGACCGTCGACGAGCCCGGGCCGCCGTTGAAACAGAAGAGGAGCGGTCGAGTCGCCGGCTCGACGTCGTCCTGGGTATAGGCGACGTAGAAGAAGGAGACCTGTTTGTCGTCGACCTCGAACACCTGGGTGGCGGCCGTGGCCGTGTAGGCGACCTTCTTTCGCCCAAAGGTCCCGGTGTATTGTTTTGAAACCTCCTGCTCCGCTATCTCGGGGGGCGACTCCTCCTTGTCCTCTTCGATCTCCGGCGCGTCTTTGTCGGTCTTGTCCTTGGCCATGGTGGGGAGGCTAGATACTCGAGCCAGCCGGCGAACGTGGGGCGGCCGGCGCCACCAATCTGTCACGGCCCGCTCATACCATCGAGTCATGATCGACTTGCCAGTCCAGGTGGTCCGCAGTCGGAGGCGCAAGCGGACCGCCCAAGCCCAGATGAGGGACGGGAAACTCCGGGTGATGATCCCCGACGGTCTCGGTGACGACGAGGAGTCGAAGCTGGTCGACGAGATGGTGGCCAGGGCGGTCCGCAAACTGTCGTCGGCCGGTGTCGACCTCGGCTCCCGTGCCCGGTCACTTGCCCGGAAGTATCAGCTGCCCACCCCCGAAACCATCGAATGGTCCGACCGCCAGATGACACGTTGGGGGTCGTGCACTCCGAACAAAGGGACCATCCGTGTCTCCAACCGCCTCGCTTCAATGCCGGGATGGGTGCTCGACTGGGTGATCATCCACGAGTTGGCTCATCTCGAAGAGGCCAACCACGGTCCAAGGTTTCAGTCGTTGGTCGATCGGTACCCGTTGGCGGAGCGGGCCAAGGGATATCTCATCGCCAGGGCGGAACATCACTCCGGGATCGGTCCTGGCCTCGACGACGCCGACTGCGAGGCCGACTAGTGGTGTGTCTGATCAGGTCTCGCTGGGAGGGTTCGGGATGACTATCCCGGCGACGAAATAGCCAATGAGACCGGGGAAAACCCCGGTCATGACGGTGAGGACCACCCATCCCAACCGGACCAGGCTCGAGTCGAGCCCGTAGTACTCGGCGATGCCGCCGCAGACCCCCGAGATCTTCCGATCGGTGCGGGACAAATAGAGACGTTTCACACTCTCAACATAACTCTCCGCAGGTTCTAGCGAACCAACTCGCACTGTTCGTCTCCACCGGGTCCGGCGGTCTCTCCCGGGAGTA
>CAYZKF010000190.1:0-2370 GCA_964479135.1 uncultured Acidimicrobiaceae bacterium | reverse complement strand
CCCTCGCCCGTGGGCTGTGGATGTTCGAGGGGCGGCGATCGAGTTGGTGTTCACCCGGCGAGGAACAGGGCAGGCTCCTCGAGATTCTCGATGAGGAGGGCCATGAAGCGTCGACCCAAGGCACCGTCGATCACCCGATGGTCATAGGAGAGGGAGAGCGGCATCACCGGGGCGATGACGATGTCGGCGTCGTAGACGATCGGCTTGAGCCGGGCCATCCCGATCGAGAGGATGGCGGTAGTGCCCAAGGGCACGATGGGCGTTCCGTGGCCGCCGCCAACAGCACCGATGTTGGACACGGTGAAGGTCTGGCCGGTGAGCTCATCGATTCCCAGTGTCCGGGCCCGCGCCCCTTCCCCGAGACGACGCACCTCGGCAGCCAGCTCGAGCATCCCCTTCGATCCGGCATCTTTGATCACTGCCACCATCAGTCCGTCGGGTGTGTCGACCGCGATCCCGATGTCGTGTGAGTCGTGGATCACCAGGTCGACGTCTTCCAGAGTGGCGTTGAACTCGGGATAGGCCTCGAGTGTGGGGATCAACGCCTTGATCACCAGGGCTTCGATGGGGATCTTGATCCGATGACGTTCGCCCAATGCGTCCCGTACCTCGAGGAGACGGGTGGCGTCGATGTCTTCGAACGTGGTGACGTGGGGAATCTCCGCCCAACTCTTCGCCATGTTGGCGGCGATGGTTCGGCGGAGCCGGCTCATCGGGTGCCTTCCCGGCGGGACGGTCGGTGGTGCCACCGGTGAATCAGGCGCCACCTCCGGGGTGGTGGAGGGATCGACCTCCGGTCCGGCGGGTAACGGCTCCGACACCGGCTCCGACTGGTCAACCGCGATCATTGCCTCGATGTCCTCACGGGTGATTCGGCCTTCGGGCCCTGAGCCCCTGACCGTGGCCAGGTCGATGCCATGGTCACGGGCCAGCTTTCTCACCACCGGAAGCGCTTTGACCTCCGAGCCTTGGGAACCGGTCGTGGTGGCCGGTGTAGTCAGAATCTCGGCCTCTTCGCTGATAGAGCCGACGATGGGCCGGGCAGCCGGCGTCACCGGTGGCTCCGCCGCCGGTTCCGCGGTTGGGGCCGTCTCCCCAGCTCCGTCGGCCTCGGCTGCCTCACCCGGGTCGCCGATGACGACCAGGACCGAGCCGACCTCGATGGTCTCGCCGGCGGCTCCTCCATGACGAAGAACGATCCCCGCATAAGGCGACGGGATCTCGACCACTGCCTTGTCGGTCTCGAGCTCGACCAGGGCCTGGTCCTCGGCAACGGTGTCACCTTCGGCGATCAGCCAGCGGACGATCTCGGCTTCGGTGAGACCCTCACCGATGTCGGGGAGCCTGAACTCTCGGGCCACTACTGATCCTCCAATGCGCTTCGGGCTGCGGCAACGATCCGCTCCACCGAAGGAAGGTAGTGGTGCTCGGACCTCTTCAGCGGAAAGACGGTGTCCCACCCGGTCACCCGCCGGACCGGGGCGTGCAGCGAATAAAGGCATCTCTCTTGGATAGTGGCGACCACCTCGGCACCGAATCCCGCGGTGAGCGGTGCCTCGTGAATCACCACCGCTCTCCCGGTCTTGGCAACACTCTCGGCGATCCCATCCCGGTCGAGTGGCGAGAGAGTGCGTAGGTCGAGGACCTCGACGGACACCCCCGACTCTTCGAGACGGCCCGCCGCATCTCGGGTCTCTTTGAGCATGGCTCCCCAGGAGATCAGTGTGATCTCATCGCCGTGACGCTCCACCCGCAGCGGCCCGATGTCGATTTTGTAGTAGATCTCGGGAATGTCCTCCTTGACCGAGCGGTAGAGACGGATTGGCTCGAGGAAGATCACCGGGTCGGGGTCCTCGACTGCGGACAACAACAGACCACGGGCGTCGCGCGGTGTCGAGGGGACCACCACCTTGACTCCGGGGATGTGGGCGAAGATGGCCTCGGTCGACTCGGAATGGTGCTCGGCGGCACCGATGCCGCCCCCGAACGGGATCCGGATCACCATTGGGGCGGTGAACCGGTGGTTGGAGCGGTTCCGGATCCGGGCCACATGATTGATGACCTGGTCGTACGCCGGGTAGGCGAAACCGAGGAACTGGATCTCGACGATGGGGCGAAGACCGGCCACCGCCATCCCCAAGGCAGCGCCGACGATCCCCGACTCGGCTACCGGAGTGTCGACCACCCGGTCCGCTCCGTGTTTGTCTCTGAGCCTGTCGGTCACCCGGAACACGCCTCCGGCTCGCCCGATATCCTCGCCGAGGAGCACCACCCTCTCGTCCGAGGAGAGAGCGGTGTCGAGCGCCCCGTTGATCGCCTGGGCGAGGTTGAGCTCAGCCACCCTGGTCTCCGGGTTCCGACCATTCTCCG
>CAYZKF010000189.1:0-3753 GCA_964479135.1 uncultured Acidimicrobiaceae bacterium | reverse complement strand
TGAGCGACCGATGGCTCGGCGCTACACGCACGGAACTTACGAGCCGGAGCACTAGTTGCTGTCACAAGAACCCTGGGCGGTGCAGCCTTCTACGAGAGACGGACCTTTCCTTTAGTCCTCTTGGTCGGGGCGGAGATAACCCTCGCCGTAGGCCAACACGGTCAGCTCGTGACGGCTGGCCACCGAGAGCTTGCCGAAGATCCGGGACATGTGGGTCTCCAGGGTCTTGATCGACATATCGAGCCGACCTGCCGTTTCCCGATAGGAGTACCCGCGAGCAATCAGATTGACCACCTCCCGTTCCCTGGGAGTGAGTCGGGCGAGAGAGGCCTCGACGGTGATCTGCTCGTCGATGTCGAGGAGGAACCCGGCGACATCCGGTGATACCGGGAGACTCCCGGCCGCGGTCTGGGCTATCAGGTCGGGAAGGTCCCCCCGCATCGTCGACTTGGTCACGTATCCATCGACCCCCGCTCGCATCATCCGCATCACGTCATCCCGTGATGCCGACACGGTCAACGCCATGAACTTGATCTCGGGATGACGTGGCCTGATGGTGTTGATCACCGCTTCGCCACCTCCACCGGGAAGCCTCACGTCGAGGACCACCACCTGGGGAGTGCGCTCTTCGATCAACTCGACGGCACTGTCGACGTTGTCTGCCTCGCCGACGATGTCGAACGAACCTTGGAGGATCGCTCGCATGCCCGCCCTGACCACGTCGTGGTCGTCGACGAGCAGGACCCGGATCAGGCTCATGCCTTGACCGATATCCGGACATCGGTCCCCTGGCCGGCGGCGCTCTCCACCGCCACCTGCCCACCGACACCTGCGACCCTCCGGGATAGCCGTCTGGTGACCACCTCCTTGGCCGGTTCGTTGCATCCGGCGCCGTCGTCTTTGACGTGGATCACCGCGTCCCCGTTCCGGACCTCGCTGAACACCGAGATCTGGCTTGCTCTGGAGTGTTTGGCGGCGTTGGTCATTGCCTCGCGGGCCGCATCGATCCCGGCTTCGAGGTAGGGGGTGAGAGCAAGATCGTCTCGGATCACTGCTTCGATCTCGACCCGGTGGACGTCCTCGATGTCGTCGCGCACGGCGAGAAGGGCGGCGCGAAAGCTCCTGGCGAACTCGGAGCGCCACTCTTCGATGTTCCTCCTCAGCTCGCGTTCTTGACGTCGGGCCAGGTATCTCGCTTGAGAGGGGTCGTCGGCCCCCATCCTGATGGCGTGCAAGGTCTGGAGGACGGAGTCGTGGAGCCGGTCGACCAGTTCGAGACGCGCCTCGTGGACTGCCATCGCCGCCTGTTGAGCGGCGAGCGCCCCTTCGGCGCGGTGCCGGGCGATGTCGTAGTCGCGGAGCCGGGAGAAGGTCCAGCCGACGATGGTGGCCACGATGAAGAAGATGACGGTGCCCGTGGCCCGAACCGCCCCGAGGTCGGCCCAAATGTGCACCGCGAACTGTTCGATGGCGAGGAGCAGGGCCGCCACCAGGGAGCCGGCGAGCCCGCCCCAGAGGGCGCCGACGAAGACATAGGAGAGGGGGAGGCCCCCGTGGAACAACTCGTTGGCTTGGGCGAGAACCGATGCCGCCCCTATGGCCAACATGACCAGGGTGTCGAGTAGGAACCAACCGGTGCCGTCGAGCCGGTCGGGATGACGTCGGGCCATGTGCCAGGTGAGGGCGGTCCACACTGTGGCCAGGGCCACCGCTCCGTAGACCACCTCCAATCGGAGGGGTGGTTCGGTCTGGACCCTGAGGGTGACCGCCACCAACAGGACCATCCACATCCAGCCGAGGAACCGGAATACCACCACCATACGTCGCAATGTGGCTTCGAGCTCCGGACTGCCTCGGGTGGTCAGCCTTCCCAGAACCATCGGGGCAACCTACCGAAGCGTTGACTACCGGCGTCCGTAAAAAGGGGGAAGAGGGCCGGGGTTGCCGGCCCTCCTCACTGTGGTCCCCGTTGTCGCTCACGGGATGGAGTCTCCCTGAGACCCCCCGTGGCGACATCGTCGCGCACCCGCCGGGGTCTTGTCTATAGGGGTTTACCCCTACACCCTCGGATATGGCTGACGGCCACCGTTAGCCGGTGGCCGTCGCCGGGGGTGCGGTGCCCGAAAACCGGGCGCCGGTGGACGTCAGATCAGGATGGCGAGGAGGGGGATGACCATCAGGTTGGCCCCGACCAGTCCGAGACGGGCGACGCTGGGGTTTCTCGCCGCTCGCGCCGACGTTGCGGCGAGGGCGATCCCGGTGAGGACCAGGAACCACGAGCCGGTCTCGGTCATCGCAGCGATCAGGAGGAGCAGTGTCGCCACCGTCAACCCACCGGCGACGATGCTCACGCGGGCCGCCTTTCCCCAGGGTCGGGTGGCCCAGTCGTGGAATGAGAGTGAAGAGGTCATCCATCAACAATCGGCAAAACCGGGCTGCCACTTGAATACCGCGAACGGTAATTTCCTCTCCAGATGAGAGCCAGGCTCCGTGGACTCGGTGTGGAGATCGGCGGTCTCCCAACCGGGTCGAACAATGCCATCACCGATGTTCCCGGGGTCCGGGTGGGTCATGCCACCGTGATCAGCGACGTGCCGGTGGTGCTCCGAACCGGAGTCACCATGGTGATTCCCAGAGAGGACGTGTGGACCGATTTCGTCTTCGCCGCCTGGCACAACTTCAGCGGGAATGGGGAGATGACCGGTCTTCCCTGGATCGAGGAAGCCGGTCTGGTTGGTTCGCCAATCGGGATCACCAACACCTTCCAGGTCGGCCTGGTCCGTGACTTCCTGGTTCGGCGGGCGGTGGAGCTGGGAATGTCCGACGCCTTTCATCTTCCGGTGGTCGCCGAGACCTGGGACGGGTGGCTCAGCGAGATCGAGTCGTTCGGAGTCACCGAGGACCACGCCAGAGAGGCCTTGGACTCGGCGTCGGATGGCCCGGTGACCGAAGGCTGTGTAGGTGGCGGGACCGGGATGATCTGCCACGAGTTCAAAGGGGGAATCGGTACCTCGTCCCGGGTCGTCGAGATCGGGGGAGACCGGTACACCGTCGGGGTGCTGGTCCAGGCCAACTATGGCCGGAGAGGCGACCTCAGGGTCGACGGGCGCCCGGTGGGCCGGTTGATCGATACCGGCCGGGTCGCTTCACCATGGGACGAGCCCCCCAGCGGGGGTTCGGTCATCGTGATCGTTGCCACCGACGCCCCCCTCCTGCCCGTCCAGTGTCGGCGGCTGGCCAAGCGGGTAGCGGTCGGTCTGGGACGGGTCGGGGGATACGGCCACGACTCGAGTGGCGATATCTTCCTCGCCTTCTCGACGGGAAACCACCTGCCTTCGGGGTCCGGGGGTCTCTGGTCGGTTTCGGCCGTGCCCATGTGGCAGATGGACGGTCTGTTCCATGCCACAGCCGACGCCACCGAGGAGTCGATCCTCAATGCCCTGTGCGCCGCCGAGACCACCCAGGGCAAGGAAGGCCGGATCGCCCACGCCATCCCCCTCGACCTCCTGGCCGAGGCGCTGGCGGACTAAGACCTGCCCCAAGCGAACTCGAGGGCCGTTCCTCGAACCCTGGGTTGTACGCGGTGAGCGGGCTCTACAACCCTGGGTTCGCCAAACCCGCGGCCGGTTCCGGAACCAAACTCCTGGCCGGTTCAGGTCTGACTGAGGGCGGCCCGGGCGGCGTGATAGCCGCACATGCCGTGGACCCCGGCACCAGGTGGTGTCGCCGACGAGCAGAGGAAGACCCCGCCAC
>CAYZKF010000188.1:0-3760 GCA_964479135.1 uncultured Acidimicrobiaceae bacterium | reverse complement strand
TCACCGGGGTCAACCCGGTGAACGGGAGGTCGTAGTCGACGTAGCGCCAGTCTTCCTCGACTGCAGAAGGCTCGTCGAGAGACTCGAACACCTGCAGCGCGGCCTCCATCCTCTCCCGACGCCAGGAAGGGACATCGGCAGCGAGCCGGGTCAAGGCCTGTGAGTCAAACGCGGTCAATCAGAGCTCCGGAAGGGTTGACTCGATCGTATTTGCCCTATGCGGATAGTGCGAATCTCGATCACTCGGCTTCCTTGAGGGCGTCGACGGTCACGTTCGATCGTGAGTTCCACAACATCCAACCCAAGCCGAAGACCTCGGCGGAGTCGATCTGTTCCCTCACCTGACTGGTGTTGTAGCCAAAGTCCTGAAGCCAGGGCCGGACCACCACATTGCGGGGCAGACGCCCCAAACCGTCTTCCAGGGCATTGCTCACCACCGCCCCGGGATGGTCGTTGGGAACTTCGAACTCGTACCAACCGGTGGAATAGTGGCTCGGGTAGACCATCGGCGACACCACGTCGACGATGGCGGCGACATCCTCCCATCTCTGGCCGATGGCTCCGTCGTCGATCGCCCGGGTGATAAAGCCGAACACGTCGGCCCCGACGGCGCACCCCATCGGGTGGAGCAGGGACACCGCTTCGGCGAGAAAGGCGTTGATCGTCGCCATCCGGACATCTGCTGAAACCCCACCGTCGAAGGTGGCTGACTGCCTTCGATTGTCGGGGAAGCGGACGTAGTCGAACTGCACCTCGTCGAGCCCATACGAGCACGCCTCCACCGCAAGGTCGAGGCCATAGCGGCGGGCATCGGGGTCGGTGGGGTCGAGGAAATATTGGCCGCTGACGGCGTAGGGGGCATTGGTGTCGGAGTCCCATACCGCCATCGAAGGCTTGCGGACCGCAGCCACCGGGTCGTTGAACACCACGAGTCGGCCGACGACGTAGAGGCCCCGATCGCGGGCGCGTGCCACCACGTCCGCGAGATCGTAGGCGTTGTGGTTGGCTCCAACCTCTATGGCTGTCGGGTCTTCGGTCCGGTACCAGACCAGACCGGTCTCATCCTTGAGATCGATCATCAGGGCGTTCAGTTCTGTCTCGGCGGCCATCTGCAGGAACTCCTCGAGACGGTCACGGACCGTGTCTCCCGTCATATGAACCGCCCTGGCGACGAACTGCTGAACGGTGACCGTGGTCTCCCCGGGCCCACCGTCCCAATCAAAGGTCTCCGGCATCCACGCCGGGCGCTCAACCGTCACCTCGCCAGGCTCGGCTCCCCGGATGGTGAATCGACCCTCGCTGTCGCTGACTCCCACGCCCGAAGAGGTGATCACCCTCGCCGCCGACACCGCACCACCAGCTTCGTCCACGACCCTGCCCCGCAGAACCCGTGCGGTGAGGACGGTGTCAACCGGGGCGTCGGGACGTTCGGACACAGTCACCGTCCTGGTGACATGACCCGGTGCGCTCACCTCGAGGACGGTCGACGCCTTCCACTTCAGCTGGATCCTCCCGTCGGCACCGGACACTCCCAACTGGGTCCCTTCGGAGTCGACCACCGCCGAGGCGATCGGCGCCCCGAGATCGTCGAGCACTCTGAGATCGTAAGGGGTGGCCTGTCCCAGCAAGGACCAACCGGCCCACGCCGCCCAGGCGATGGTGAGCGCCACCAGCAATCGGAACTGCGAGCGGCGCGACACTGACCGCAGAGACTACCGGCCCACCCGCCGAAGCGGACGTTTGGGTTGCCAGATGGCGTCGTCAGAGTTAGTTTTCCACAGGGGGGCAAGGAGACTGCCTTGGGCAAGGCCATCAGGGTCAGAGAAGCCAAACCAGAGCGGGGGGCCAGCCCGGCCGACACGGTTGGCCTCTATCTCGACGAAGTGTCGAGCCACGAGCTGCTGACAGCCGAAGACGAAGTCCACCTCGCCCGTGCAATGGAGCGGGGAAAGAAGGCCAAGTCCCTTCTCGAATCGGGTAACCACGACCGCGCCGACCGGGCCAAGCTGATTCGGGCAGTCGCCGAGGGCGACGAAGCCAAGATGACCTTCATCCGGTCGAACCTCCGCCTGGTCATCTCCATCGCCAAGCGTTACACCGGCCGGGGCCTCGATCTCCTCGATCTCATCCAGGAGGGCAACCTCGGTCTGATAAGGGCTGTGGAGAAGTTCGACTGGCGAAAGGGATTCAAGTTCTCCACCTACGCCACGTGGTGGATTCGACAAGCCATCACCCGCGGTTTGGGAAACAACGGGAGAACGATCCGGCTCCCGGTCCACATGGTCGACGTGGTACGGACCGTTCACGACACCCGGCAGAGTCTCCACGACCAGTTTCACCGGACCCCGACCCTCGAGGAGATCTCCGAGGCATCCGGGTTGGATACCGAGAGGGTGCTGGCGGCGTTGGACGCCCCGGCCGAGACGGTCTCGCTGGACCGGCCGGTGGGTGACGACGGGGACGTGTCCCTCCAGGACTTCGTCGAAGACCAGAGCGCGGTCGACCCCGAGATCAGAGCGGCCTCGGCGTGGCGCCGCGAGCGACTGATTCAGGCGCTCCGTCATCTCGACGTCGAAGAACAGCAGGTGCTCTGGCTTCGCTTCGGACTCGACGGCGACGAGCCCTGGACACTCTCAGACGTCGGGAAGGTGATCAACTCAACTCGGGAGCGGGTTCGCCAGATCGAGGCCCGCGGCTTGGCCAAGCTCCGCCACCCCTCCTGCGGCATTGACCTCCAAGGCCTCCTCTAAGCGAACCTCAGGTACCGGGACCCGCATATGGGTCAAAACCTCTCGAGAATGATCGGTTGGCCGACCGGGGCTCCTCAAGTCAGGCCTTCGAAGCTCCCCGGAGATAGCGGAGAAACAGGGACCGGTCACCGCGCCAGACCCGATCCAGCACCAGATCGAAAGGTGACGATACCTCTCCCCCGACAATCATCGGCTTGGACGAGCCGGAAGCCAGCATCGGAGAGACGGTCCAGTTGACCTCGTCCACCTGGTGGTCAGCGACCAGGACGCCGTTGAGCATGGGGCCTCCTTCGCACAGCACCAGGCCCTCTCCATCGAGGGCGCCGACGATGGAAGCCCCGTCGAGGACAGGCAAGGCGACCACATCCGCCACACCCGAAAGCGACCTGATTCGATCAGAGTCGGCGTCATCCGAGGTGAGGATGGTCGGCCGATGGTCGGGGTCGGAGAAGACCCGTGCCGAGGCATCGAGACCGAGGCTCCCACTTACGATGACAAGACGGGGCGCCGGCCTCTGACCCAGTTCCACCCGGGGACCGGCCTGCTCGGTTGGTCTGATCGGCCGATAGTTCTCGGCGCGAACCGTGCCCGCCCCGACCAGAATCACGTCGCTGATCGCCCTCAGGGCCGAAAACAGGACCCGATCGTCATCGTCACTGAGCCCGGTCGACCCGCCCTCCACCGTTGTCGCCCCATCGACCGAAGTGACCATGTTGAGCATCACCCAGGGGCGGTCCGGAGCTCCCCTCGGCTCGGCCCTCACCCGGTCGAAGACATCAGCGACAGCTCTGCCTGTGCCCATCTCGTGGATCATCTGGCGCCGACGGTAATCAAGACATCGGACTCGCAACGTCGAAGCTGAGACAGCTTGACCCGGATACGGGTCGTAGTACCTGAGGTTGGCAGATTGGGACGGCTCTACGGTCCCGCCAGGTGGGCCCGCACCGGGGCGATCTCGCCCTGCCAGGCGTTGATGGTGAGGATGGTCTTGAAGCCCATCTCGATGTTGA
>CAYZKF010000187.1:0-3767 GCA_964479135.1 uncultured Acidimicrobiaceae bacterium | reverse complement strand
GAGGGAAACCTCAGCGTGGCCGTCGACCCCACACTCGATGCCGGCCTGATCCGCGAAGGACGGGTCCTCGAGCTGGTCCGGGCGCTCAATGAGCAACGCAAGCAACTGGGCCTGGAGCTGACCGACCGGATCATCCTCGGTCTTCCCTCTGCACACTCCGACCTGGTGGAAGAGTTCGGGGACTGGATCGCCGCCGAGGTTCTGGCGACCTCGGTCACGGTCGATCAGGGTCTCGACTCGCCGGTGATCACCCGGACCGGTTGAACTCGAACCGGCGCCGGTCTCAATCGTCTTCGTCGTCCTCGGGCAACTCGTCGTCAGACATTTGGTCGTCGGACAACTCGTCGTCGGAGACTTCACCGTCATCGCTGCCGAACCCGACGAGATCCTCGCTCCCATCGTCCTCGTCACCGTCAGCCGTCTCCTCAGAGACCGTCAACTCGTCCTCGGCGACACCCTCAGGCCCCTCCGGGTCGCCAGACTCGCCGGATTCACCCGAACCGTCGACGTATTCGAGCCGGCTCTCCACACCGTCGTCGTCGACGATCTCGGTCGGCTCTTCGATTGGTTCGAAGGCGGCATCGGTGGCCGTCGGCGCCGGCAGGTTTGCCGCGGCCTCGATGGCCGCGTCCATCTCGTCGAGGCCGTCGGCCACTGCGGTGGCGAGAACTGCCAGCTCGCGGCGAACATGCGACACCCGGTCGGTCAACTCGGCCATCTCCCGCTCGGCCTCGGCCTTCATTGCATCGCGCTCGTGGATCCAGCTATCGGCGTCCGTTCGAGCCTCGGCCCGGATGCGATCGGCTTCGGCGCGCGCCTCCTCGAGCAACCGGTCGGCGGCAGCCTGGGCGGCGATCAGGGCGCGGCCAACCGCACTCTCGTCGTGGACCGGGTCGGGTGCAACCGCAGCAGCCTTGCCCGATCGGGACGACGCCACCTGCTCCTCCAGGTCCCGAATGGTGGCGACCACCTCATCGAGAAAGTCGTCGACCTCGTTCAGGTCGTAACCCCTCAGCGCGGTGGAAAATGTCTTCTCCTCGATGTCCGTTGGCTTCAGCATGTCCCAACCCTTTCAGACGTTCCCACCAGGATACGACTCCGTGGCCTCGGCGATCGTCGCAAACGATTCGCCTCTCTCCATCGTCAGATCAGCCCTCGGATGATCCGGAGCCCCAGAAGGAGTATCAAGGGCGAAAGATCGAGCGCCCCACCGCCGAACCGGATTGGCGGGACCACGCGTCGAATTGGGCGGATCAACGGAGAGATGATCCGATCCAAGAGCTCCTGGAAACGGGCCAGGGGATGACCCGCAGACATCGGTATCCAGGAGAGGAGCACCCAGGCAAACACCGCGTAGAAATAGATGTCGAGTGCAGCCCGGATGAGGTCGAGGAGAGCTTCGGGCACCGATCAATCGATGTCGTCGAGTTGATAGGCGCCCAGCGCGGCCAGGCGGCGTTTCTCGTCGCGGCTCAACGTCACCCGAGCCGGAAGGACGGCGACGAGACCCTCGCCCACCTTCCTCATTGAGCCGTCGAGGGCGTAAATGAGCCCTGAGGCGAAGTCGACAACCCGGCGCGTCAGGTCGGGATCGGTATGACGCATGTCGAGGACCACGGGTGTCCGGTCCCGAACCCGGTCAGCCAGCATTCGGGCGTCGGCGAATTCTTCCACCACGAGTATGTCTGACTGAACCTCCACCGGGCGAACCCCGGCCACCGACGGAGAGCCGGTGTCGACCAGCCGCCCCTGAGGCCTGATCGCGGTCCGTGATGTGGGAGGCGGCTCGACCCGGCGTCCTTGAGGCTCGGACGGCACCGGTTGACTCTCGTACCCGTTGGGAACGGATTCGGCGCCGGATTCCTCCAACTGGTCTTCGTCGACCAGCCCGAGATAGACGAGGGCTTTGGAGAAAAGTGAAGACATCAGGCTCCGGTCATTGGCGAGGGCCAAAGATAGCCCGTCCCACACGAATCATGGATGCTCCTTCCTCGATGGCCACGGTGAAGTCGTCGGTCATCCCCATGGACAGCTCGGTGACCCCGGGATGACGCTCCCGAACCTTCTCCCCGACGATTCGAAGACGCCGGAAGTGGTGACGGCTGTTCTCGGGGCTCTCCGGGATCGGTGGAATAGCCATCAGACCCCTCACATCGAGTCCGAGCTCGACGGCGGTGTCCACCAACGAAACCACCTGATCCTCACCGACACCTGACTTCTGAGGCTCGTCGCCGATGTTGACCTGGACCAAGACCGGTGGGGGCAATCCGTTGCCTTTCAACCAGGCCAGCGCCAAAGACTCGCGGTCCAGGGAGTGGAGAAGGGTCACCAGCGGACGCACCGAACGCACCTTGTTGGTCTGGAGAGGGCCGATGAAATGCCAGCGGATGTCTCCGGGAAGCTCCGCCGCCTTCTTGGCCAGGTCTTGGGCCCGGTTCTCGCCGAAGTCGCGATGACCAAGCTGGTAGACCTCGAGTACCCGCTCCAGGGGCTGGTTCTTGGTGACGGCAACAACGGTGACTCCCGGGGATCCAACGGCTCGTTCCGATGCACGGGCCACGGAATCCATCACCGCTTGGTAGCTCACGGGATCCAGCCTATGGTCGCCTGACGACACACCGTGGCGTCGCGGCGGTGACTGTAGAACCGCTCCTGATGTCGAGTGCAGCCTTCTACCACCTCGACTCTCAGCCCCTCGACCTGGGCCACGGCGGCTGCCGCCAGGTCGACCGAAACCGAACCCCATGTCGTGGCGGCGGTGCCCCCCGGGAAAAGGTCGGCTACCTCACCGCCGACCTCGTAACAACAGGGACCTATCCCCGGTCCGACCGATGCCGACCGGGCAGGGTGCCCACCGTCGGCCATGGCTGCGGCCAGCCCGCCGACCACTCCGGAGGCCGCTCCTCTCCACCCGGAGTGGGCTACACCGACCGAGCTCTCGCCCCTGAGGACCACCCCGACGCAGTCGGCGGTGAACACCGAAAGCGGCAGTCCGGGAACGGTGGTCCACATGGCGTCGGCCTCTCCCTGATCGCCCGGGCCGAAGGCCCGGACCACCCGGCTCCCATGGACCTGGCGCACCGTCGCCCATTGGTGGGAGATGCCCAACGTTTCGCTCAACGAGACACGGGCGGCGTGGTCGTTGGCCATGTCCCCGTCGACGGCCTCGGTGAAGACACCCCCGGTCACCCCCGATGAGACGATCATCCCTGGACGAAGCTGGGGATCTCCAGATCGTCGTCGACGAACCCCCGGGGCATGCCGGTGTCCGATGCCAGGCGATTCGGTCGATTGGGCCGGCGCCGCCCTTCGAACCCGGCGGCAATCACGGTGACCTTCATCTCTTCACCGAGATCGTCGTCGATGATGGCGCCGAAGATGATGTCGGCCTCGGGGTCGGCATGGTCGGCGACCACCCTGGCAGCCTCTGTGGCCTCGAAGAGAGTCATCGAGGAAGGACCCGACACCGAGAGGAGAACCCCTTTTGCCCCGTCCATCGAAGCCTCGAGCATCGGGCTCGAGATCGCTCGCTCCGCAGACTGACGAGCCCGGTTCTCTCCGGTGGCCCGCCCGATGCCCATAACCGCGGAGCCGGCGTCGGCCATGATGGTGCGCACGTCGGCGAAGTCGACATTGATCAGCCCCGGGGTGGTGATCAGGTCGGTGATCCCGGTGACACCGCTCATCAGGACTTCGTCGGCCAGCCTGAAGGTCTCGGCGATGGGTGCGGCGGGGTCGCCTACCTCGAGAAGACGGTCGTTGGGGAT
>CAYZKF010000186.1:0-3785 GCA_964479135.1 uncultured Acidimicrobiaceae bacterium | reverse complement strand
CTTCGACTCCGCCACCTACCTCACCACCACCGGAGACCTGGTGGTCACCGGCCGCACCGGGACCAACGTCGCCGATCTGTGGGTGGTGTGGCGTCGCTGACCACGTATATTGGGAGAGTCCGGCGAAAGGCGTCATGACGAGGACATTGATCATCACCGGGGGGACCGGCGGTCTCGGTACCGCCCTGGTTCGTCGTCTCGTCACCCAGGACTACCGGCTGGTGGTGACCTACCTGCTGCCTCCCGAGGCCCAGTCCTTCGAGAAGGAGTTCGAGGTCGACGACGACAAGATCATTCTCACCAGGGTCGACGCCACCAACCCGGAGGCGGTGAGCTCGCTATTCAAGGACATGGCCGACAAGTGGGGTTCTATCCACGGTCTCTGCTCCCTGGTCGGGGGATGGGCGGGTGGACGTGACGTCGAAGAGACCGACGACGTCAGATTCGAGCGGATGCTCGACCTCAACCTCCGCTCCGCCTTCTACGCGGTCCGGGCGGCGATCCCCTACCTCAAGCAGAACAGCTGGGGGCGGATCGTCCTGGTGGGGAGCAAAGCGGCGATCGACAACCCAGCCAGCCAGGCGGCGTTCAACATCGCCAAGGCCGGTGTCGTCTCGTTGGGACAGACCGTCTCCCAGGAGCTCGACGGCACCGGGGTCACCGCCAACGTGCTCATGCCCTCGGTGATCGACACTCCGGCCACCCGCCAATCCCTCCCTTATGCCGACTACGTCGACTGGCCCACACCCGACGAGATCGCTGCCGTCGCCGAGTTCCTCCTCACCGAGGAGTCCGGGGTGATGAACGGGGCGTTGGTGCCGGTCTACGGTCGGGCGTAGAGCTCCAACCAGTCCCCGTGATGATGGGCCCACCCGGTCTGACGTAGCCCTTGGCCGCTATCGACGATGAGCGCCGACGCATCAGACCGCTCACTCACCGGCTCCAGAGACACCCGATGCACCGGCCTTCGCCGGCGCTCCTCATCCGACACCTCCTCGAACCGGTGGCGATGGTCGTCGTCGAATTGGTTGAGGACGAACGAGTCCATGACCACCACCGCCTCCCCGTAGGGAAGACGGGCGTACACCTCGGGCAAGGCGTTGACGGCGTCACCGGCGACGAAGTCGATGGGAACCGTCCGGGCGACCTGGATCGCAACCCGGAGCCGTTCCCGTCGCTCGTGGTGCTCCGGCCACACCAGGGACTCGAGCCACAACCGTTCGACGGGGTCGTCCGTATCGATCGGGTTGAGGTCGATCCCGATCCGGCTCAGAACCTCGACTGGTCGAGCGACCGGCGTATCGCCCCTGGACTCGGTGGTCAGGACCACTGGCGAGTCCGGGCCCCATTCGGTATCACCCCACCGGTATCGGTAGTGGTCGAGGGCGAGGTTGAGACCGGCACTGGTCCCCACGTCGATCAGGTGGAAACTGTCGAACGGCGCCTCCCACACCGCGGGGAGCAAGGCCACACATCTCCTCACCTCGTTGGTCTGGGTGTATCTGGTCACTCCAATCTCGACGATGGCGCTCTCCCGGTCGAGTACGAACCGACGGAAGTTCTCGCCGACTCCCTCCAGCGGAGAGGGTTCAGAGGCCCGGTTGGGATAAAAGCCGGAGAGCTCGTCGGCAGGATCTGCCGAGAGGAGAAGCTGGACCGCGGCAAAGAGGATGTTGAGGGCCGGTTGGTGCTCGATTCGATTGAGCACTCTCATCAGATCGTCGTCACCGGCGATCACCTCACTGAGATGGACGTACAACGGCGAGTCACCGGCGTACTCCGCCCATCGCCTAACCGACTCCGGGGTCAGGTTCACACCACCTGGCGGCGGTAGGCGGTGGCCAACGAATCGGCGTATTCGTTCCACCGATACCCGGAGTGCGCCGGGATCCAGGTGATCCTGGCTCCGGGCCGCTCTTGGGCGAGGCGATAGGCCTCCTTGACCAGCTCCAGGTTGGCGATCGGGCCCGCCGACTTCTTGGTCCAGCCCCGTCTCTCCCATCCGGCGGCCCAGGTGTTGACGATGTTGACGATCAGTTGGGAATCGGTGTAGACGTCGATCGCTCGGTCGGGCTGGATCATGCCGAGCCCGGCGATCATCGCGGTCAGCTCCATCCGGTTGTTGGTGGTGTCGGGGTCGGCTCCCCGGTCTTCGCTGACAATCTCCCCCTCGACGACCATGACCGCCCCCCACCCTCCCGGACCGGGGTTGCCCTCGGAGGCCCCGTCGGTGAACACCCCGGTGTCGGGGCCTTCGGTGTACCGGTCGAGGACCTCGGCGAGGGTCAGGTCGCGGCTCTTGGTCGCCGACCTCCCACCACCGCCCGACCGGGTGGTCCCGGCCTCCCGGGCCGATCGCGCTCCGTTGCGACATCCCATGCACTGTTTGGGCACCCACCCCGGGTAGCGGTCGAGAACCTCCTGACCGAGGTCGAACCGCTTGCCACAGGTCTCGCAGGTGAACAAGCTCAGGTCTCCCCGCCGTCGAAAGACTCGAGATGGGTTGCCACCGCATAGTCGAGGAGCTCGGGACCGTGAGGGGTCATGGCGATGTGACTGACCGAGGTGTTGGCCGGGGTGTACAACGACTGGGCGTGGCTGTCCTCAGTGGCGGTCAACGACGAGATGTAGGAGCGGATCGCCCCTCCGTGGGCCACGACCACGGTGGGCTCGTCACGGGCCGGTTCGATTCCCTCGATGGTGTTGGCGACCCGAGCGGTCAACTCTCCCCAGGACTCCCCGGTGACGCCCCGGCGCAGATCAACTCCGCTTCGGTAGATGGTCTCCATCATCGACGGCCAGCCTTCCAGGATCTCCTCGGAGGTCAGTCCCTCCCACTCTCCCATGTCTATCTCTTTGAGCCCTTCCACGGGGACGATCCCGTCCAAGGCCACCCTCTCGGCGGTGGACATCGCCCGGCGCAGCGGGGAGGAGAAGACCGTGGCCGAGCGTCCGTACCACTCGCCGAGAGCCTCGGCCTGGCGGACCCCGACCTCGTCTAGATCCCAGTCGCCATGGCCCTGCCACCGCCTTTCGGTATTGGCCCGGGTCCGTCCATGCCTGACCAGCGCCAGGACCGGGGTCCCTCGCCGAAGGTGGTAGTCGACGGTCCTCGACCGGGCGCCGAGGTGGCCGGTGTCGTTGAACGAGGCAAGACGAGGACGACCGAGCTGCCAGATGATCCTGGTGATCGAGGTGTTGGCGGCGATCGGGTGCACCCGCCTTCCCTTCCCGGGGAGGTGGCGGTGGAGCAACGACTGGAGGAACCCGCCGTGGGTCACAACCACCGCCCTCTGTCCGTCCTCGAGTCCGGCGAACACCCGGTCGACGGCGGCATACGCCCGGCGTCCCACATCGGCGAGACTCTCGCCAGTGCCCCCCATGGGGATCGACCAGTCCTCGAAGGAGGCACGCAACTCCTCGGCGTGCTCCCGCTCCGACTCCTCGAACGAGATTCCCTCCCATCCGCCCACGTCCATTTCGATGAAGTCCTCGTCGATCGCCACGTCGGCGGATACGGCTGCCGCGGTCTCACGGGCGCGGGTGAGGGGCGAGCTGATGACGAAGTCGAACTGCCAACCCGCCATCCGCCGGCGGAGCGCTTCCAGACTGGCGACGCCCGCCTCGCTTAGCGGGCCGTCGGTGCGACCGTGCCACAACCCGTCGACATTCCCCTGTGACTCGGCGTGCCGGATGAAGACGATCTCCTTGGTGGCGGCCCGAGGCGGGTATGGGACACCAACGAACTCACTACGCGACATGCCCGCCTGACTCTAGAAGGGGGG
>CAYZKF010000185.1:0-3819 GCA_964479135.1 uncultured Acidimicrobiaceae bacterium | reverse complement strand
GGCCGTCGGTCCCCCCGTAAACGGGGGGACAGCCCACTCGGACACCCCTACATCACCGCGCGAGCGCACCCTACGTGATGCCTCGGAGGGCGAACTGGAAGATCCGATCGGCTAGCGCATCGGGACCGAGCCGGCCTTCCGGGTGATACCAACGCTCGATGGCATTGAGGACGGAGAGGATGAGGATCGCCTCCACCCGCGGGTCGATGTCGGGTCGGAAACTGCCGGCGGCCTGTCCATCGCCGAGCACCTGGCGAAATGCCGCCTCGTAGTGGTCCCGAGCTTCGAGGACCCGGGTCCGATGGGTCTCATCGAGGACCCGAGCCTCGTTGAGATAGGTGCGGGCGACATCCAGGTTGTCCACGATCACACCGACATGGCCTTCTATCAGTGCGCGGAGACGCTCGACCGGATCGGAACCGGCAGCGACCGCCGCGGCTGCTGACGCCTCGAAGAGACGGGCGCCCTCTTCGACCACTTCGACGAGGAGATCTTGTTTGGAGGCGACATGGGCGTACAACGAGGAGCCCAACAACCCCAGCTCCTTACCAAGGTCGCGCATCGAGGTGCCGTGATACCCCCGCTCGGCGAAGAGCCGGCCGGCGGCGGCGACCACGTCCTGGCGGGTGTTGCGGGTGGTGACCACTAGTGGCCCACTAGCGGTGGTCGTAACGGACGACGACCCGGTCGGTGACCGGGTGGGCCTGGCAGGTGAGGACGTATCCCGCCTCCACCTCGGAGTCGACCAGGGCGTAATTCTTGGTCATGGTCACCTCCCCCTCTTCGATCCGGCCCTTGCAGGTGGCGCACATCCCTCCCTTGCAGGAGAAAGGGAGCTCGGTGCGGACCCGGAGGGCGGCGTCGAGCACGCTGGTTTCGGGCGACATCCTGGTCTCGACCGCCCGGCCGTCGAGGATCACGGTGAGCTCAACCGTGCCCTCTCCTGCCGGAGGCTCCGGAGGCAGGGTGGACAGGTCGACCGGTCCGGCGAAGAACAACTCGTCGTGAATCGTGGACTGGTCGGCCCCGAGCTCGATCAAGGTCGCCCGGGCCGTGGCCACCAGGTCGAACGGCCCGCACAGGTACCACCCGTCGACCGGGACGTCGCCGAGCAGCCTGGAGTGGATGGTCCTGATCTTCTCCGGGTCGATCCGCCCGGACAGGAGCGGTATGTCCGAGCCCTCGCGACTGAGGAGGTGGAAGATCTGGAAGCGGGGGTGGAACCTGTCTTTCAACCCCTCCAACTCGTCGAGGAACATCACGCTGCCCACCGTTCGGTTCCCGTAGATCAACGTCCATTGGGCCTCGGGCTCGGACTCGAGGGAGGTGGAGATCAACGAGAGGACCGGGGTTATCCCCGACCCGGCGGCGATGGCCACCGCCCGTCGGGGCCGGGTGGGGTCGATGTCGATGGTGAACTCGCCGACCGGAGGCATCACCTCCAGCTGGTCTCCGGCGGCCAGGGTGTCGTTGGCGTAGTTGGAGAAGGCACCGCCGGGGAGACGTTTGATCCCCACCCGAAGCTTTCCCGAGCCGGCCGGGGCGCAGATCGAATAGGAACGACGGGTGTCCTCCCCGTCGACGGTGGCCCTCATCGTCACATGCTGGCCGGGCAGGTAGTCGAAGCTGTCCCTGAGCTCATCGGGCACGTCGAGGGTGACCGCCACCGAGTCTTCGGTGAGTCGGGTCACCTCGGTGACCCTGAGGCGGTGGAAGGTGACCTGACTCACAGCTGCTTGAAGTAGTCGAAAGGCTCGCGGCACGCCGAGCAGACCATCAGCGCCTTACATGCCGTGGAGCCGAACCGGGCGATCATCCGGGGCTCGGAGGAGGCACAGCGGGGACACACGATCCGTTCCTCGGCGACCGGAGGGGCGATCCCGAAGGCCGACAGCTTGCGATGACCGTCCTCACTGATCCATTCGGTGGTCCATGCCGGGTGGAACACGGTGCGCACTTCGACGTCAGCGAAGCCCTCGCCGGCCAAGGCGGTGCGGATGTCATCTTCGATCTGACGCATCGCCGGGCAACCCGAATAGGTGGGGGTGATGGTGCAAACCACGGTGTCGCCCTCGACTGCCACCTCTCTGAGGATGCCGAGGTCTTCGATGGTGATGACCGGGATCTCCGGGTCGACGACACGAGACACCACGTACCGGGCCCTTTCCACGTCGGTTGCCACCGGGATCACCATGTCGCATCCGGGTAGCTGCGTGCCATCGACTGCATCTCGGCGAGGACAAAGCCGAGATGTTCGGTATGGACTCCCTGACGACCACCGGTCCGCTGGTAGGGGTCGGTGGGGATGGTCAGGGTCGCGCTTTCCACAACACCCGAGATCAGGCGGTCCCACTCCGGTCGAAGTTGGGCGGTATCCCCATCGAACATCTCGCCGGTGAACTGCCAAAGGGCTTCCAGGGCATCCTGGGAGCGACGGTGAGCCTCCTCGGTGCCGTCCCCGAGCCGGATCACCCACCCCGAGGAGAAGCGAAAGTGGTACCGGGCCTCTTTGAGCGCCTTGGCGGCTATCCCGGCGACCACCAGGTCATCCACCGAGGACAGAGTCTCCCAAAGCTGGAGTTGGTAGGCGTCGAAGAGCACCTGACGGACCACGGTGTGGGCAAAGTCGCCATTGGGCTGTTCGACCAGGAGCAGGTTGGTGAACTCCCGCTCGCCACGGAACATGGCAAAGTCGTCTTCGGTTCTGCCCTCCCCCTCCAGCTCGCCGAGATGGGTGTACAACGCCCGGGCCACTCCGAGATGGTCGAGGGCGATGTTGCCCACGGCGATGTCGAGCTCGAGCTCGGGCGCATGGGAGATCAACTCCCCCAGCCGCTGAGCGAGCACCATGTTGTCGTCGGCATGACCGATCAGCTGGGAGACGAGTTCGCTTCGCTCACGCCCCCCTCGCCCGCGCTCCGCTGCGTGCGGTCCCCCCGCGAGCGGGGGGACAAGTCCCTGGCTCACATGTGCCCCACTTCGTCGGGGATGTCGTAGGCGGTGGCCAGCCGGTAGACCTTGTCGTTGGCCTCGACGTACTCCAGGGCGGCATCGGGCTCAAAGGCGTGGATCTCGGCGCTGGGGACCACCCAGACGCTGACCCCCTCGCCCCGGCGGGTGTAGACGTCCCGGGCGTTCTCCAGGGCAGTGACCGGGTCGGGGGCGTGGAGACTCCCCAGGTGGACATGGGAGATCCCCCGCCGAGCCCGGACGAAGACCTCCCACATCGGCCACCCTTCGGCGGTCGACCCGGTGGTCTCCTCGATCTCGGCTTTCTCACCCGGGGCCACCGGGACGTCATAGGTCATGGCAATCTTCTCACGCCACCGACCGGGCCACAGCCTGCTTGGCGGCGTGGGCACTGGCCGCCTCCCGGACCCAGGCGCCCTCCTCCCAGGCGCGGACCTTGTGAGCGATCCGGTCACGGTTCATCGGGCCGAATCCCTTGACCACCTTCCAGAACTCGTCCCAGTCGATTTCGCCGAAGTCGTAGTGACCCCGCTCGGGGTTCCACTCCAGGTCGGGATCGGGGATGGCCAACCCCAGGTACTCGGCCTGGGGGACGGTCATGTCGACGAACTGCTGGCGGAGATCGTCGTTGGAGACCCGTTTGATCTTCCAGGTCATCGACTGCTCGGTATGGGTCGAGTCGGTGTCGTGGGGACCGAACATCATCAGCGAGGGCCACCACCACCGGTCGAGGGCATCCTGGGCCATCGCCTTCTGCTCCGGCGAGCCCTGGCACAACCTGATCAACAACTCGTAACCCTGACGCTGGTGGAACGACTCCTCCCTGCAGATGCGGACCATGGCCCGGGC
>CAYZKF010000184.1:0-3866 GCA_964479135.1 uncultured Acidimicrobiaceae bacterium | reverse complement strand
CGGCTCCGGCAAAGGCTCAGGCTCCGGCTCCGGCTCCGGCTACGGCAAAGGCTCAAGGTTGGGCTCGGCTTCGATCTCGAGTTCCTCCACGGAGACCACGAAAGGATCGGCAATGGCCGGTTTCCCCACCTCGAGAAGCCGAGACGGTATCGACACCCTTGCGGTTACTCCGGGGTCGCCATGCTCGAGGTGGACCCCGATCCCATGGCGGGAAGCCAACCGTGCCACCAATTGCACACCCGAGACCGCCGACCCGTCATCGGGGTCAGAGGGGTTGGCGAGGATGTGATTGAGCCCTTCGAGGAACTCGTCGGACATCCCCTCACCATGGTCGACGACGAGAAGCGAATAACCGTCGGGCGCCACCGCACCGCTGATTTCGACTCGGTCCTCCTTCTGGGACAACAGCTCGGTGGCGTTGTACACCAGTTGGGAGATGATCGCCGACAGACCAACCACGCCCTCGGTGGCCACCTCGACCGGTTCGACGTCGACGATGTCGACACGGTCACGGTCGCTTCCGGCGAGACCGATCTCGATCAGTTGGTTGATGTCCATACTCAACTCCTCAACTCGCCCGAGAGGCGGGTGTCGACGACGCTTCCAGATCGGCCCGATCCACCCCCACATCACCGACCTCCCTTCCGGTTGGGCTGATAGCCCCTCTCGCCGTGGTCAGGGCGTGTTCGGCCACCGCCACCAGCACCTTGTGGACGTCGTAGCGGACCCGGGCGTCGCAATAGGTCACCGGGACGTCGGGCGCCAGGGTCAGGGCGGCCCGGACCTCGTCGACACTGTGGATCCGGACCCCGTCGAAGGTGTTGATGGCGACCACAAACGGGATCTCCCGCTGTTCGAAAAAGTCGATGGCGGCGAAACAATCCTCGATGCGACGGGTGTCGACCAGGACCACTGCACCGATCGCCCCCCGGGTCAGCTCGTTCCACATGAAATGGAACCGTTCCTGACCGGGAGTCCCGAACAGGTATAGGACCAGACCGTTGTTGAGGCTGATCCGACCGAAGTCCATCGCCACCGTGGTCTGGGTCTTCTTCGAGTCGGCGAGAAGCTGGTCGATGTCGGCACCGGCATCGGTGATCATCGCTTCGCTGCGGAGCGGCTCGATCTCCGATATGGCTCCGACGAAGGTGGTCTTGCCCACCCCGAAACCCCCGGCGACCACGATCTTGACCGGTATCAGAGTCATCTCAGAGCCCCTTGATCCCATCGAGCACCTTCTCGAGTAGTGCGGTGTAGTCCTCCCCACCCTGGGCGGCGACCTCGGCCGCCGGGTTGGAGACCTCGACCGCTCCCAACTCGACGAGATCGCCGACCACCACCCTGATCACACCGATGGGGACATCGAGCAGCGCTGCCAGTTCGATGACCGCGGTCCCCGTCGAGGAGCGGGCGATGATCTCGGCGGCTTCCCAGTAGAACTGCTCGCTGATCCGCGCCCCCAGGTCGGTGGCGATGACATGGGCCTCGAGGGCGATCGAAGATTCGGCCCCGGTGCGCCCCCCGGTCATCGCATAAGGACGTACCAGACGTCCGCTCCGAGGGGATTCGGCCGGGTGTCTCACACCACATCGAGAAGTTGGGTCTTGAGCTCATATCGGACATCGGGGGTGAGGCTCTCCCCGACCCGCTGGACGAAGATCGACATCTCGAAGGCGATGGTGGCCATGTCGACCTCCCTTTCGGTGAGACAGCTGATCAGCGAGCCACCCCTTATCCCGGTGACGAAAAGCCACCCGTTCTCCATCTCGATGATGACATTGGAGACCGCGCCCGCTCCGAACTGGCCGGCGGAGCCGTAGGCGAGGCCGATCATCCCCGAAGAGACCGCGGCGAGACGGTCGGAGGCCTCCCGGCCGAGACCGTCGGAGCTGGCCAAGGGGAGCCCGTCCGAGGACACCACCACGGCCTGTCTGATCTGGGGAACGGCCAGACAGAGGCCCTTGATCAAGCGGTCGAGATTGGCAGCGGCTTCACTCATCATGTCCCTCCAATGGAGTGGGGTCGTCTGTGGTCTGGTCACCGGTGCCCTCGGTGTTGGCGGCACGACGACCTTGGTCGTAAGCGGCGAGAGCGGCTTTGATCCCGATGGCGCTGTCGCCCTCGGCCACCGAACGTGACAACGTGGCGCCCTCCCCCAATGCCCGTCCCGGCGAGCGAACCGGGAGCGAACCGGGAACGCCGACGTGACGGCCATCCTCGAGGGCTTCGGTGAGGGTCGGGTCGGTGAGATCCACCACCCCATCGGGCTTCTCGGCGACGGTCTGGCCGCGGTGAGGGTGGGCCCGACGGAAGTCCCGGTTGTAGGTGGGGGGGTCGGTCAGGTTGTGCTCCAGGATGTCGGCGGGGATGGTGATCTGGACGAGGAGCCCGGGGATCCCGGGGATGATCTCGACGACGATGCCATGACGGGCCGCCAGCTTGGAGACCACATACATCCCCATCGAAGCCTCCATCACCCGGCCCAAGGCGGGCGGGTTGGCCAGGATCCGGTTGAGGTCCTTGATCCCCTCGGTGGTAAGACCGGGGCCACGATCGGAGATGGTGAGGCGGTACCCGTCCCAGTCGAAAACCGACTTGATCTTGACCGGGGTCCCCGGAGGTGACGACTGGGTTGCGTTGTCCAACAGCTCGGCGAGAAGGTGAGCCAGGTCGGCGACCGCACCACCGGCCACCTGGGCACGTTCCAAGGAGACGATCTCGATCCGCTGATACTCCTCGACCTCACCGACCGCGGCCCTCACCACCTCGGAGATCTCCATCGAGCGTGGCCAGACCCGAGGCGGCGGCTCGCCGGCGAGCACCAGAAGACTCTCGGCGTTGCGTCGGATCCGGGTGGCGTAGTGGTCGACCATGTAATAGGTGCCGAGGACGTCGGGGTCGCGCTCGCCTTTCTCCAACTCGTCGAGAAGGGCAAGCTGACGGTCGACCAGGGTGGCGTTCCGTCGGGCCAGGGTGACGATGAGACTGGGAACGCCCCCTTTGAGGGTGGCCATCTGACGGGCCGCCACCTTTTCGAGGGATCCGTGGAGCTCGGCCATCGATCGGGAGAGCTCGGCCACCTCGGCGGGGGCGTCAGTGCTCAGTTCGATCGGTGCGATCGGGGCCAGCGACGGGTCTGGGTTGACGAGTGACTCCCGGAGAGCGGTGAGGTCCTGTTCGGCGATCCGACGAGTCGTCGTGGTCAGCTCCCCGATCCGGTCAACCAGGAATGTGGTCCGGGCACGGATCCCCCGCACCGACAGGGTGACGGCGGCCGCCACCAACACGCCGGTGGCGATGCCCAGCGATTCCATCATCGAGAAGCCGGCCGTGGTGTCGGTGACGAGGAGACGCCAGATGAGGACGGCGCCGAGGATGACAACCAGGGCGAGGAGCGGGAGGACGGAGAACATCACCATCCCACCGACACTCATCCCCTCAGCCCCGGGTGCCTTGAAGGCCCGGATTCTCTCGCCAGCCACCCAAAAACCTTAAACCGGGACCCTTTCAGTTCTGGTGATTGTCGAGAGCGGGTTATAGGCCGCGCCGGGACGAATTCGGCTTTCGCCGCCGGTCTGGGGATCGTCCTGGCTTCGATCGTCCCGGCAGTGGTTCCGTTCCGGGGTCCCCGATTCGACCCGGTCAGCCGACCTTGCATGTCAGGTGCGAGATGTCCTGTCCAGGTCTTCGAAATGGAACTCAATGCTCTCCGGCGTAAGTAGGTGCGTGAGTTTTCGGCGAGTCAGCGGCGTCGATGGCAAGGACGCAGGACGAAGACGCACCCGATGCGGTGCTTCTAGTGGTCTATCGGGTGAGTCCGGTCGCGTATTTCGGCGAGCCAGGGGCGCCGTCTCGCCAGGACGCAG
>CAYZKF010000183.1:243-3875 GCA_964479135.1 uncultured Acidimicrobiaceae bacterium | reverse complement strand
GCGGTGTCATCTGGCCGTCGAAATGCCAGCGGACTTACGAGATGGGCCACTAGTCGGCGAGCTTGCTGAGGAGCCGGTCGCGCTTCACCTCGAGTTTGGCCGTCTCCTCCCCGAGATGGGCCAGCGTCTTCTCGAAGCGACGCACGTCGGCGGCAGTGAGACCTGCCTCCTCACGGTCGATGTAGTTTCCCACGGCGGCGTCCCGTTGGGCGTCGTCGTTGATTGAACGGTGGTACTCGAGCTCAGCGGCAACCTGGCCCGCCTCCTCTTGCAGATTGGCGATCTTCTCGTTCAAACGAAACAGCCGGCGGTGGATACGTCTCACATCTCGATTCTCGTCACACCTGGCGTCTCCGGTCGGGCAGGAAGTAATCCACGAGAACGGCTGAGAGGCCAAAGACGCAGACCACAACATGAGATGTCTCGATCGCGCTCCGCGTGGATGTGGCCTTTATCGACACCTTTGTCGGTCCCACAATGCCGACCGTAGACTAAGACGGCACTCGCGGGAGTGATGGAACGGTATACATGATGGTCTCAAACACCATTGCCTGAAAGGGCTTGCGGGTTCGAATCCCGCCTCCCGCACCTCCATCCACAAGACGAGATCCCGGTCGCACGGTTGCTCGGCCACAGATAACCAACGATCGCACCCGGTCTGGAAGATCTCACCGTCCTGAGTGGCCACTCCACCGTGGAGACGGCCACATCCGGCGACACGAGCAGTACCGTCAACGCGCCGATGAATGCACTGAGCCTCCTTCCCGACCGGGTGTTCGACTCGGTGGCCGGGGTCATGCTCGAAGACCACGTCGTGGCGATCCGAGGAGGCTACGTCGACAGAGTGGTGCCGGCCACCGAATCAAACGAAGGTGTCACCCGGCTCGAGGGCAAGACGATCGTCCCCGGACTGATCGACGTCCACACCCATCTCGTGGGCCGGGTCGACAGCGGGAGGGGGTACTCGGAGCTGGTAGAGCGAAGCGGAGCCCAGGAGGCGTTGATCGGGGTCAAACATGCTTCGGAGACATTGCGTGCAGGCTTCACCACGGTTCGGGACATCGGCACCTTTCGCGCCTTCGCCGATGTCGCGTTACGGGAGGCCATCGATGAAGGATGGGTCGAAGGCCCACGCATGATGTGCGCCGGCGCCTACGTCACCTGCCCGGGAGGGGGAGGCGACATCACCGGTCTGGCCGTCGACGTCGATGAGATGGTCCCCCGCGAGCTTCGATTCGGAGTGACCAGCGGGGTCGACCACATGCGGTCAAACATCCGCCAGATCCTCAGGTATGGCGCCGATTTCATCAAGCTTCTCGCCACCGGCGCCGTCCTCACCTCGGGGACCAACCCGGGGGCTCCGGAATTCACCGAGGACGAACTACGGGCGGCAGTGGAGACCGCCGCCGAGGCCGGGACTTTTGTCGCCGCCCACGCCCACGGGAGCGAAGGGATCAAACGAGCGGTGATAGCCGGGGTGCGGTCCGTGGAACATGGGTCGATGCTCGACGAAGAGGCTATCGAGCTGATGATCAACCGAGGTACCTATCTGGTAGCCGACCTCTACGACGGTGAATACATCCTGGAGGTGGGACCCGAGCGCGGGTTCTCCGACGAAGTGATGAACAAGACCCGAATGACCACCGAAGTACAGAGAGCGGGTTTCCGCAAAGCGGTCGAGGCCGGAGTGCGGCTCGCCTTCGGGACCGACGCCGGAGTCATCCCCCACGGAAGCAATGCCCGCCAGTTCACCTGTTACGTCGAACAAGGTCTGAGCGCTTTCGGCGCGATCCAGAGCGCCACCCACTGGGCGGCCGAGTTGATGGGTTGGAGTGACCGAGTGGGAGCACTCAACCCCGGGATGTTTGCCGACCTGGTGGTGCTGGAAGGAGATCCGACCATCGACATCACCGTCATGGAGCGACCGACCGCGGTGATGAAAGAAGGCGTTTGGGTGATATCACCGTCCTGATTCGCCACACCCGCTGAAGACGGCCACGTCTTGCCTGGTCGATCAACCACCACTAAGCACTAAGCCGGCTGACCTGGAAGCGTCCTGACCACTCCCCGGGTATCACCCAAGGTGACCTGGTCCCCGGGCAAGACCTCCTTGCGCACCATGCCCAGTGCAACTACCCGCGCCACCGAGGTGATCGACCCCACCTCCCGGTCGCCGGCGAAGACCGGTGTCCCGACAGGCACTGGCCTCTCGATCTCGATCAGGCGGAGATGGCGATTCACATGACCCCGGCTGTGGATTCGGGCCACCAACTCCTGGCCCAGGTAGCACCCCTTTGCAAAGTCGACCGTCGACTCGACCAGACCCGTCTCCTGGGGGATGGTCTTCTCGTCAACGTCGACTCCCCACGACGGCTCGCCGGAACCGACTCTCACCTCCAGGTACTGCTCGGCGGTCCCCATCGGGAGATCGGGTCGCTCACCGGCAATCAGCCTGCGGGTGGCGGTACGCCACGACAGGTCGGCGTCCAGCGACCCCTTCCGTTCCCCGGCCCACCGACCGTCTCCGATCCCGCCCATCTGAACCCACAACGGTCTGGTCTCGAGCTCGATGTCCACCTTCACCCTGATCCGAAACCGGCCCAATGTGGCGGCCAACTCGTCACCTCTGCCCTCATCGGTGACCAGGCCCACCAGATCGTCACCACGGAGAACCCAGAGAATGTGATCGAGCTTGCCCCGGACACCGAGGAGCAGCGAACGTCTCACCTCCCCCGGGGGCATCGCCTCGATCTCCTGGCTGACCAGGTCGTTGAGAAACCGGACCGCATCGGGGCCGACGAACCACACCAGGTCGGGCGTCGCCGGGGCCAACCAGGGAGTGCCTTTCACACCGTTGCCAGGTCTTCGAGCCACGGAACGGAGACGAGGATGTTGGTGAACCAACGGGCCAGGACGTCGAGATTGCCCGTCGCCATGATCACACCGAATCCGGCGAGAAGCAGTCCGGAGCCCACGGCGATGCCCCTCGCATATCGCTGCAGCCTGCCGAACAACTTGCCCATCCCCAGTCCGGCGAGGAGGAAGGGAACACCAAGACCCGCCGAGTAGACCACCAGGAGGAGGACTCCACGTCCCAGGGTCTCTTGGGTCGAGGCGGTGACCAGGATCACTGTGAGTACCGGTCCGATGCATGGTGTCCAGGCGAAAGCGAAGGCTCCGCCCATCACCGGGGGCGCCCACTTGCCCAACCGGGAGGGTCGGACGTCGAAGCGGCGGTCCCGGCCAAGACTGCCCAGGAAGCCGCGGTTCGACAGGGCCATGGCGACCATTAGAAGACCAAATCCGATCACCACGAACCCGGCTATCGAGGTCAGCGTGTTCAGGTTCCTCACCAAGACCTGGCTGAGTGTGGAGGCCACCGCCCCGATCGAGGCGAAGACCACGGTGAAGCCGGCGATGAAGAGAAGGATGACCCGGGCCAGACGACCCGTCGAGACATCACCCGTTTCGAGTTGAGCCGCCGAATAGCCCGACATCATCGACAGATACCCGGGGACAAGAGGCAGGACACAGGGCGAGATGAACGAGATGACACCCGCCCCGAAGGCGACCGTCATCTGGATCAAGTATCCGGCCTCAGCGACACCGTCGAACATCAGGGCTCATGTTCG
>CAYZKF010000183.1:0-233 GCA_964479135.1 uncultured Acidimicrobiaceae bacterium | reverse complement strand
CCCCCGGCTCTGTTTGTTGTCCCCCCGTTCACGGGGGGACCGTCCGGACGCAGTCCGGGCGAGGGGGGACCCGCGATCACCTCACAGACCGGTCCCCCTCGCCGTTGCTGGTGGCGTCCGGGTGGCTGCGGGTGGGAACGGCCCTAGCGGGTCAAGGCTGTTCCCCCCTCGCCCTTGCTTCGCGGCGGGCGGTCCCCCCGCTGCACAGGGGGACACCAGACGGGCGGTCCCCC
>CAYZKF010000182.1:0-3907 GCA_964479135.1 uncultured Acidimicrobiaceae bacterium | reverse complement strand
TGTCCGGGGCGCACAAGACGCTGTTCCCGCAGGTGGTGGTGGAACTGGCCGAGCGCGGATCGGGAGATATCGTGGTGTTCGGTGGGGGTGTCATCCCCGATGCCGACGTGGCCATGTTGCGCCAGGCCGGGATCGGAGCCATCTTCACACCGGGAACCCGGCTCGAGGAAATCGCGGCATGGGTGGAAGCCAATGTCCCAGTCAGGTAGGGCCGGTCGACAGGAGGAGATCAGTTGAAGATCCATGAGCACCAGGCCAAGCAGTTGCTGGCGGCCAGGGGGATTCCCGTCCCCGAGGGGAGGGTCGCTCGCACCGTGGACGAGGCGGTGGCCGCGGTCCGCCCTCTCATCGAGTCCACCGGCAATCCGGTGATCGTGCTCAAGGCGCAGATCCATGCCGGCGGTCGGGGGAAGGGGACTTTCCGGGAGCATCCCGACCTCGGTGGGGTCACGGTCATCACCTTGGGCATCGACGGTGGCGCCGCCTCCGTCGAAGACGAGGTCCGCCGCCTTTCCCAGATGATGTTGGGCAGCACCCTGGTCACGGTCCAGACTGGAGACGAGGGCAAGCTGGTCAATCGGCTCTACGTGGAACAGGGGATCGACATCGCCCGCGAGCTCTACCTCGCCGTTCTCCTCGATCGAGGCTCGTCGCGCAACGTGGTCATGGCTTCGACCGAAGGGGGAGTGGAGATCGAGAAGGTTGCGGAGGAGACCCCGGAGAAGATCCTCAGAGCAGTGATCGACCCCGCGATCGGTATGGCCGCTTTTCAGGCCAATGAGCTTGCTTTTGGCCTTGGTCTCGAAGGGGAGGCCGCCAAGAGCTTCGCTCGTTTTGTCCGTGCTGTCGCCGAGGCCGCGACCGAGATCGACACCGATTTGATCGAGATCAACCCCCTGGTGGTGACCGGCGACGATCGGGTGCTCGCTCTCGACGCCAAGATGGCATTCGACGACAACGCCCTCTACCGCCACCCCGACATAGCCGAGATGCGAGACGAGTCTGAGGAGGACGCTGCGGAGATCCTGGCCAAGAACGCCGGGCTCAGCTATATCAAGCTGGACGGGACCATCGGGTGTCTGGTCAACGGTGCCGGGCTGGCCATGGCAACAATGGACACCATCAAACATGTCGGTGGCGAGCCGGCAAACTTCCTCGACGTCGGTGGTGGCGCCACCGCCGACCAGGTGACAACGGGGTTCCAGATCATTACCCGCGACCCCAACGTCGAGGGGATCTTCGTCAACATATTCGGGGGGATCATGCGTTGTGACATCATCGCCACCGGGATCGTCGAGGCGGTCAACCGGGTCGGGCTCGAGGTTCCTCTGGTGGTTCGGCTGGAAGGAACCAACGTCGAGTTGGGCCGGCGGATCATCGAGGAGTCGGGTCTCCAGGTGGTCAACGCCGACAGCCTCCGGGACGGCGCCGAGAAGATTCTCGAGCTGGCTGCTGCACCGAACGGAGCTGGCTAGTGCACCGTTCGGTCGACCTGCTGGAGTTTCGGCGGCCCGGACCGTCGTATGCTGCTTCCTCGTCCTCGACGCACCGCTGCGGGTGCGCCTTCGTCCTGCGTCATTGCCTGCAAGCGGCCCTGACTCGCCGAAACGTCCTACCCGGCCAACCGAACGGAGCACTATGAGCATCCTCGTCGACAAGAGCACCAGGGTGTTGGTGCAGGGTTTGGGAAAGACCGGCCACTTCCATACCGACAAGGCGATCGCCTATGGAACCACGATGGTGGGAGCTGTCCACCCCTCCCGTCATGGTGAGTTGGCCGTCTTCGAAGGCGGGACCGATCACTCCGGTGTCCCGGGCAGGGACGACTCCTATCGGGTTGAGCTTCCGGTCTTTGCCACCGTCCGTCAGGCGGTCGCGGAGACCGGGGCCACGGTTTCGGTGGTCTACGTCCCACCGCCATTTGCCGCCGATGCCATCATGGAGGCGGCGTCGGTGGGGTTGGAACTGGTGGTGGCGATCACCGAAGGGATACCGGTGGCCGACATGGTCAAGGCCAAGCGGTATCTGGAGGGAACCGGCACCCGGCTGATCGGCCCCAACTGCCCTGGCGTGATCACCCCAGGTGAGTGCAAGATCGGGATCATGCCCGGCTACATCCATCAGCGGGGGAGAATCGGGGTGGTCTCACGCTCGGGGACCCTGACCTACGAGGCGGTCCATCAGCTCACCCTGCTCGGGCTGGGTCAGACCACGGCCGTGGGGATCGGCGGCGACCCGGTCAACGGGACCAGCTTCGTCGACGTCCTCGCCATGTTCGAGGACGACGATGAGACCGAAGGTGTGATCATGATCGGAGAGATCGGGGGCAGCGCCGAAGAGGAGGCTGCCCAGTTCGCCCTCTCGATGACCAAGCCGGTCGCCGGGTTCATCGCCGGGACAACCGCGCCTCCGGGCAAGAGGATGGGCCACGCCGGCGCCATCGTTTCCGGGGGCAAGGGAACCGCCGAGGCCAAGATCGAGGTGATGACCGCCTCTGGGATCGTGGTTGCCGAGACTCCGTCGGAAATGGGGGAGGCGATGGCCCGTGCTCTCGGCTGAGAATCTCGCTTCGATTGAGACCGACGGGCGAACCATCGGCCGGATCGCCCGGAAGAACCCGGAGACACCGGTTCCCCAGTACCCGGGTTGGACCCTCGGGGATCTGGCCAACCATCTCGGATGGGTGCACGGGCGGATCGTGCTGATCTGCCGTGAACACCCTCAGGAGAAGATTTCGGGGCCACGTTGCCCTCCAGGGACATCCGTGCTCGATTGGTACGACCGGACCCTGGACGAGTTGCTCGAGGCCCTTACGAACTCCGATCCGTCGACGCCGGTTTGGGGATTTGGCGACATCACCACCATCGGGTTCTGGGAGCGGCGGATGGTGATCGAGACCGGAATCCATCGTTGGGACGCCGAGCAAGCCATCGGCGGCGACCGCAGTCTCAGCAACCATGTTGCCGTTTCCGGGCTGGACGAGTTCCCCGAGGTGTACCTCCCCCACCTGGGAGCAGTCTCTCCGATCGCTTTGGTGGCCGCCGACCTGGCCAATATCTGGCAGATGGGACTAGGCGCGCCAACGGTGGAGGTCACCGGGACTGCATCCGATATCTATCTGCGACTGGTCGCCCGCTCCTCCCCGGTGGTCCTGCCCGATGACTGGGCTAGAGCCGTCGACGGTCTCTCCCCGCCGCCCAAGCCCTGATTCAGCGGCCCACGGGCCTGGTGTCTACACCTAAGCTGTCGTGATGACCCCTTGGATAATCGCCGGAGCCGTAGCTCTGCTCCTCCTCCTGTTCATCGCCATCTACAACCGGTTGGTGGCCAGCCGTAATCGGGTCGACAACGCCTGGGGGCAGGTCGACGTCCAGCTCAAGCGGCGCTACGACCTCATCCCCAACCTGGTGGAGACGGTCAAAGGTTATGCCTCGCACGAGCGGCAGACCTTCGAGAACGTGACCGCGGCCCGTTCCGCGGCTTCGGCGGCACAAGGACCTGCTGAACAAGCCCAGGCCGAGGGGTTCCTCACCCAGGCGTTACGTCAGTTGTTCGCCGTGGCTGAGGACTACCCCGATCTCAGGGCGTCGGAGAACTTCGCCAGTCTCCAGGCCGATCTCGCCGAGACCGAGAACCGGATCGCCATCAGTCGCCAGATCTACAACGACACCGTGCTCACCTTCAACAACCTGGTCCAGCAGGTACCCACCAACATCGTTGCCGCCATGACCGGGTTCAAAACCCGCGAGTTCTTCGAGGCTGGTGAGGGAGCCCAGGAGGCTCCCGCTGTCGGGTTCTAGTGGTCTATCGCGTAAGTCCGGTCGTCGAAATGCCAGCGGACTTGCGAGCCGGAGCACTAGTGCACCGACTCGCAAGTCTCACGCATGTCCCGCCGGCCCTCGATGCC
>CAYZKF010000181.1:0-3921 GCA_964479135.1 uncultured Acidimicrobiaceae bacterium | reverse complement strand
CCGGTCTCCCCAACTGGGGCGCTCGGTTGGCTGTGACGATGACATGACGCTCCTAAGTTCGATGAAACGGCGGCTATCCGCCCAGCCATCAGTAAACCCGGCCGAGGGAAACGGCCGGTGAAGGACTGGTGAAGATCTTCGAAAGTATCTGGACGATCGACGTCACCGGTGGCCCGGAGAGATCGAGAATGGTCGGCCGCAAAGATCTCCGTCGAGACGCTGGTCGTCTTCTCGGAGTCCTTAGTGCCCCCCGCCGTAAGTACGTGGGTGTTTCGCGCACCTACTTACGCCGGAGAGCACTTAGCCTTCGATCACCGATTCGAGGACCGACCCGCTCCTGTTGGCGATCTCCAGGTGCAGGTTGTGGTATCGCTCGAGCCGCTCTTGCTGACGGCCGGTGATCCTCTGGCACACATAGTCCCAATGCATGGCAACCCGGTCGCCCGGGGCGATCGGACCGGAGTCGACAGGTTTGAGAACCGACTCGGTCTGCTCGGGACCGAGTAGGAGACGTCTCCCATCCCAGGTCAGCGGGTGGGACCTGACCAGTACCCGATCCCCGGTGTCCCCGGTCACCACGCCCCATCTGATCCGGCACCGGTCGAGCACGTGGAGGGCCTGTTCGACGATACCCGAGCGCAACATCCCCACCCAGGGGTAAATGCAGAAGACATGAAACGCGTGATTGGGCCGGGCCCCGGAGTTGAGACCGTCCGAAACCGTCCCCCAATCCCACCCGGCTCGGGCTCGGAAACGATCCTCGACCGAGTTGCCCAGCATCAGGAGATCGACCTGTTCCAGTAGTGGGTTCCCCAGCCAATAGGCCTCGACCACCCCGACATCGAGGGGGTCACGTCCCGAACTGGCTGCGATCAGCTCCAGGTAAGGCCAGGCGCCGGCAAAAGCAGGGAGGACGTGTCGGAACTCCTCGATCTCGGTGCTCCCCGAGGTCATCAGCTCGACGAGGAGATGACCGTCTGTCGGCCCGCAATACCCGAGCGCATTGGGGGGAAAGGCGAATCGGGAGAAGAGGGCAGGGCCTTCGCCTGCCATCAGACCAGCCTCGGGCGACGCCACCCGGCGACTCCCGCCAAGACAACCCCCACCCCGATCAAGACCAGGCCCATCGCCGGTGGGAAGGCGGCGCCACGGATCCCTGATTCGAGGAGCCCGGTGATGATGGCACCTCCCACCAAGACCGCGGTCACGTCGACCGCCGGCGCTCGGGAGAGAGCTGCATACCAGGTTGCCACATATGCCGACAGGGTCAGGGCGGTGGCCAGGATCCAGACCATGTGCCCGGCGCCGATACCGCTGAGCCCGAGGAGGGCCCCACGACCCAGTCCGTAGCCGAGGAGGAGGACCACGCCGCCCACCATTCGAAACACCCCAACGGTGAGAGGCGGGACCGAGACCAGCACCCGTTTGGCCACCACGGTCTCCACCGCCCACAACAAGGTGGCGGCGAGGATCATCCACTCCCCCGTCCCCAAACCGAATACACCAACCCCTCCCGAGATCGCCAGCTGACCTATCACCAGCAGCACCAGGGCCGCCACATGGAGCCGACCCAACTTCTCCCGGAGGAAGGTGACCGCCAGGATGGCCACCCACACCACCAGAGTCTTGTGGATGAAGGCGGCGTCCCTCGCCGTGGCCAGTGCCAGCCCTTCGAAGAACAAGACGAACGGGACGCTCCCCCCGATGACCGCAATCAGCAAGAGCGCGGGCCACTTGCCCTTCAGAGTCGTGCCGCCGGGACGCCTCCCGGTCCGGTTCCTGACCAAAAGGGCGCCGAGGAGGATGGCTCCGGCTCCGGCGTTCTTGACTGTGGTGTAGGTGGTGGCGTCGGAGACCTCGGCCCATGCCCTGACCCCGAATCCGTTGATGAATACCGCGAGACCACTGATCAAAGCGGTGCACCCGGCGAGGAGCACCCCGGTCCGGCGTCTCTGATCCCCGTCGAAGCTGTTCTCGGCCATCGGATCGCCACCTTACCGGACGTCGATCGGCGGTATCAGAGTGCCTGTCAGTCACTCAGCTACCGTTGACCGGGTCAGACCCATGTCAACCACAGTCGTCGACAGAGAGCACATCGGCGCCCTGTTCGACGTGCTCAAAGACGAGGGTTACACCGTCATCGGCCCCACGATCCGCGACCAGGCCATCGTCTACCAGGAGATCACCGGGATCGACGACCTTCCTGTCGGGTGGACCGACCAGCAAGAGCCCGGCCGCTACCAGCTCCGCCGCCGAGACGACAAAGCCCTCTTCGGCTATGCCGTGGGCCAGCAGTCGTGGAAGGAGTTTCTCTTTCCCCCACGCACCGACCTGCTCACTGTGGAGCGGAGGAACGGAACCCTCCGGTTCGTGCCGGCCGACGCCCCCCGGCCACGCTACGCCTTCCTCGGGGCTCGAGCATGTGAGCTGGCGGCCATCGCCATCCAGGACAAGGTGTTCATGGGGAGTGGCCATGTCGACCGGACTTACGGGGTTGCCCGTGAGGAACTACTAACCGTGGCGGTCAATTGCATGACCGCTGGGGGGACCTGTTTCTGTGTCTCTATGGGGACCGGGCCTCGATGCACCTCCGGGTACGACATAGTGCTGACCGAGGTGATCGACTCAGAGCGCCACCAGTTCGTCTTCGAGTCGGGCAGCGATGCCGGAGAACACCTCTTGTCGAGGATCGGGGGACGACCCGTCGCCGACCAGGACCTCCTCGATGTCGACCGGATCGTCGAGGCCACAGCCTCGACGATGGGTCGGACGATGGACAACGAGGGGATCAAGGAGCTCCTCTACGAGAATCTGGAGCATCCGCGATGGGACGACGTGGCACAACGGTGTCTCTCCTGCACCAACTGCACCCTGGTCTGCCCCACATGTTTCTGCTCCACCACCGAAGACTCGGCGACCCTCGATGGCACCGAGGCGGCGAGGGCAAGACGCTGGGACTCCTGTTTCACCCTGGACTTCACCGATGTCCACGGTGTCCCCGTCCGCAACTCCACCAGGTCCCGGTACCGGCAATGGATGACCCACAAGCTCGCCTCCTGGTACGACCAGTTCGGCTCCTCGGGTTGTGTGGGCTGCGGTCGGTGCATCACCTGGTGCCCGGTGGGAATCGACATCACCGAGGAGGTGGCCGCGATTCGTGCCACCCAGAGGATGACTACGTGAACCTCGAATCGGTCCGTCAGCTCAACACAATGCTCGCCGCGATCCCCGATGCCGAAATCGAGTTCTTCGAGTCGATCTCACAGGAGATCCGACCAGCGGCAGGCGAGATTCTGTTCCAGGAAGGCGCCGAAGCCAACCACTTCTACGTCGTCTCCGAGGGCAATGTGGGTCTCGAGGTGACCAGCCCGGGGAAAACGCCGATGGTGGTCCAAACTCTGGGCCGGGGAGAGCTGGTCGGTCTCAGCTGGTATTTCCCACCCCACCGCTGGAACTGGAGAGCACGAGTCTTCGTCGACAGCACCCTGATCGTGTTCGACGCCGCCGCGGTGCGACAGCGCTGCGACCAGAACCGCGACTTGGCCTTCGCCGTGCTCGAAGTGGTCGCCGGCGAGGTGGCCAGTCGACTCCAACGGACCCGGATCCAACTCCTCGACCTCTATCGGGGAACATGATCAACTTCTCGTCGGCACTCCACTCCCCCGGCTCCGAGGCCATGTTGCCCCGGCCGTTCCGCATCGTCTCCCGAACCGAGGAAACCGCCGACACGGTGACCGTGGAGATGGTCCCCGAAGACGGTGACGCTCTCCATTTCTCACCGGGGCAGTTCACCATGCTCTACGTCTTTGGTGTCGGCGAGGTACCCATATCGATATGTGGTGACCCCAACGACCCGGAGGTCCTGCTCCACACCGTTCGTTCCGTCGGTGCCGTTACCAAAGCCATCGTCGATGCCGGGGT
>CAYZKF010000180.1:0-3931 GCA_964479135.1 uncultured Acidimicrobiaceae bacterium | reverse complement strand
TCAATACCTGTTACGACCAGATCCGCAAGGCCAAGAGACGCCCCTCAGAGCCGATGCCCGAACATCTCGAGTTTGTCGATCCCGGCGCCGAGGAGGCGGTGATCGCCGCCGGGTACCGCCACGAGATCGAGGCCGCCCTGGCCCGTCTTCCCGTCGAGTTCCGTACCGCGGTGGTCCTCTCCGACGTCGAAGGGATGTCTCTTCCCGATGTCGCCAAGACCCTCGGAGTCCCGGTGGGGACGGTCAAGTCGCGTGTCTTCCGGGGTCGCCGGCTTCTCGCCAAGCAGTTGGGGGAACCGAATCAGTGATGGGAGCATCAAAGGAAATGGCATGGCAAGACGTGACATCGACCTGATCGTCGCCCTCGCAGAAGGGCGTCTCGAGGATGAGACCGAGGCGCGCGCCCTGATTGAAGGCTCCGACCGACTCCGCGCCATCTACCAATCCCAGGTCCGAGCGCTCGAAGCCACATCCAACCTCGCTCCCGTGGCCTTGACCGACACCGAGCGATCGCTCCTTCGCCGCGACTTGTGGACCTCGTTGACCACCGAGTCTTCCCCGGCGGCTCCCACCCGCTCGGGGTGGGGCCTGCAACGGGCCGGATATGTCGCTGGCGCGGCAATCCTCGTCGTCGGCCTGGCTGCCGCACTCGGCCAACTGGGCACGGCCGGGGATGATGCCGGCGCCAACTTCGCACGTGGGGCCCCGACCGAAGGCAGCCCAAGCGAAGCCGCCGACGGCTGGAGTGAGAGTCCGGGAGTCGAGACCGACTCCCAATCCGCTCCGATGGCACTCGCCGGCGAGGTCGAGGACCTCTTCGGCCGGTATGCCGACATGGTTCGGTCCGGCGGCCTCCAATATCGACTCGAGGGAGATCTCCTTTCCACCGAGGAGAGCAAGATGAGCTGTCTCCACGATGCCGGGTTGATTGACCATGTCATCCTCGGCGACATCGAAGAGTCGGGACGCGTCTTCCTGGTCTCTGCCGCAGACGAGGCCAGCGCCCTCTCCACCGGAGGCGACACCAAGATCGGGCCGGAGACCGCCATCGCCTTTGTCGATTTCGCCACCTGCCAGGTGGTCCTCCTCGACGAGTGAGCGGAGGGGCAAGCCTGCCCCGCGGCACTAACCTGACCCGGCGAATGCACGAATACGCCATCAAGTTCGCCGAGTTTCTCGAGCAGGTCGCTCTCAAGATCAGGGCGATGACCGTCGACCGGGTGGGCCGGGCGATCAAAGTCACCGGTCTGGGAATCCTGGTGGCCTCCTTGGGGTTCTCTACCTTGATCTTCCTTCTCTGGGCCCTGTTCGGGGCCCTGGAGATCCCGTTGACCACGGCAGGTGCTTTCGGCGTGTCCGGAGGTCTCCTCGTCGTCGGCGGCGGGTTGATGTGGTTCACCAGGTCGAAAGCGAAATGACACACGACAAGCTGATCATCATCGGATCGGGTCCCGCCGGTCTGACCGCGGCCCTCTACGCCGGACGCGCCGACCTCGAGCCTTTGGTGTTCGAAGGGATCGCCGCCGGCGGACAATTGATGATCACCACCGATGTGGAGAACTACCCGGGATTCCCCGACGGGATACTGGGTCCCGAGCTTATGGACCAGTTCCGCAAACAGGCGGAGCGGTTCGGAGCCAAGCTCCGTCAAGTCGACGTCACCGAGGTCGACTTCAACGTCACACCGTTTGTGGTCCGTGTCGGCGCCGACGAGCACACCGCCGACTCGGTGATCGTCGCCACCGGGGCCACCGCCAAATGGCTGGGCATCCCTGGCGAGGCCAAGCTGACCGGCCGGGGAGTCTCCGCATGCGCCACATGTGACGGGTTCTTCTTCAGGGACCAGGAGTTGATCGTGGTCGGCGGTGGCGACACCGCCATGGAGGAATCCCTCTTCCTCACCAAGTTCGCATCCAAGGTGACCATCGTCCACCGGCGTGACGAGTTCCGGGCGTCGAGGATAATGGCCACCCGAGCACTCGAGCACCCGAAGATCGAAGTGGTGTGGAACACCGTGGTCACCGAGATCGAAGGGGAGGACACCGTCACAGGTGTCGTCCTCGAGGACACCGTCACCGGGGAGACATCGAGTCGAGCGGCCAACGGGGTTTTCATCGCCATCGGGCACAAGCCGGCTACCGATCTCTTCGTCGGCCAACTCGAGCTCGACCCCAACGGGTACGTGGTGGTAAACGGTGGCGGCACCCTGACCTCGGTGCCCGGTGTGTTCGCCGCCGGCGATGTCGCCGACCACCTGTATCGTCAAGCAGTGACCGCGGCAGGAACCGGTTGTATGGCCGCCATGGACGCCGAGCGGTGGTTGGCCGACCAGGAATGACCGATTCCCCACCAACAAGGAGATACAAATGGCTGAGATCGTCACCCTCGACGACAGCACCTTCGATGAGGCGATAAGCGGTGACAAGCCGATCCTCGTCGACTTCTGGGCCGAGTGGTGCGGACCCTGCAAAGTGATCGCACCGGTCCTCGAGGAGATCGCCGACGAGCAGGACGGCTTCGACATCGGCAAGCTCAATGTCGATCACAACCCTCAGTCGGCAGCCGGCAACGACGTGATGAGTATCCCCACCCTCATCCTCTTCCAGGACGGTGTCGAGAAGAAGCGCATCGTCGGAGCCGCCCCCAAACACCGACTTCTTACCGAGCTCGCCGATTACGTCGGCTGAAGCCGGGTAACGAGTAGCACTCACCCGTCCTCGATACGCCGGGCGGCACGGCTGAGGTTCCCGTGCCTCGGACTTGCAGGCCGGCGACGCCGCTTGCTTCGTCTTTGAAGCACCGCACCGGGTGCGCCTTCGTCCTGTGTCCTTGCCAGCGACGCGACTCGCCAAAACTCGCGCACCTCTTGCGGCGGAGAGCACTTAGAGTTCGCCCATGCGCCTCTACCGCTTGGGCGACGTGGGCACCGCGGTCCGCGATATTCAGGACCGTCTCTCGGCATTGGGCTTCGACTCTCACCCCGATCCTCGGGGCACCTATGGTGACGCCTCCCGAGAGGCCGTAGTCCGGTTCCAGATGGCCAAAGGTCTCGATGCCGATGGAATCGTCGGACCGGAAACCTGGCGTTCCCTCTATGAGGCCGGATACCGGATCGGTGACCGACTGCTCTTCCTTCGTCGTCCGATGATGCGGGGCGAGGACGTCGCCCAGCTCCAGTCCCAACTCAACACCCTGGGGTTCGACTGTGGAAAGGTCGATGGGATCTTCGGCCCGAGGACCGAGACCGCGGTGATCGACTTTCAACACAATCGCTGCCTGGCAGAAGATGGAAAAATAGGTCCTGAGGTGGTCACCGAGCTCCGCCTGGTGACCCGGGGCGAAGCCAACGAGGGTCGACAGGCAATCAGGGAGCGGGAATGGCTGCGAGGGCTGCCCCCAACGCTGGCCGGGGCAAGAGTGTATCTCGACGCCGGGTGCCGCCACCCGGAGGAGGCCCAGCAGGCGTGGGAGGCGGCGACTGCTGCCGCTCAGGCGATCCAAGAGGCCGGTGGGCTCCCGGTGATGTCGCGGAGTGAGGATTCGACCATCCCGGAGCGGGTGCGGGCCGGGCGGGCCAACCTCCACGGGTCCGACGTCATCGTCGCCTTCCAACTCAACTCGGCAGACGAGGACCACATATTCTTCTTCGCCTCCGAGCACAGCCGCTCCGGCGCCGGCGAAGAATTGGCAGTTGCTATCGCCTCGACCGCCGGAGGGACCGTCGAGGGGAAGGCTGGTCCCATGTTGAGGGAGACCCGAGCCCCAGCCGCGGTAGTGTCACATCAGGTTCTGAACGAGAAGTTGGGGCGGGCGGTGGCCGAGGGTCTGGAGACCTTCTTCCGATCGGTGGCCACGCGGGGTTGATCTTTACCTCGTGTACCCCGTACCCCGTACCCCGTACCCCGTACCCCGTACCCCGTACCCCGTACCC
>CAYZKF010000179.1:0-3935 GCA_964479135.1 uncultured Acidimicrobiaceae bacterium | reverse complement strand
GAGGTCGGCGCACTCCAGCAGGTAGAACCCGCCCAACACCTCCTTGGTCTCGGCAAACGGGCCGTCGGTGGTGATGACCTTGCCTCCCTTGCCTCCTTCCACCCGGACAGTGACAGCCGTGGTCGAGTCGTGGAGAGCCTCGGACGCAAGGATGATCCCCGCGGCTTCGGCATGCTCCCCGAACTCGGTGTATTCCGCCATCACCGCCTCGAACACCGCGGGATCGGCCACGTCGTCGGAGAACTCCTCCGTGTCGTAGATGAGAGCCATGTACTTGGGCATCCTTGACTCCTTTCTCGCGGATGCGTGTCACCCTACGACGAATCGGGTCACCCGATTTCGACAAATGGGTCCCGAGCCCGAGCTACAAGGGGCCGAAAACGAGGACGGTGTTGTGGCCGCCGAAGCCGAACGAGTTGGAGAGGGAGGGTCCCGGGTCCCAGGCTCGGGGCTCGCGGACGATGTCGTCGAGGGGGATTTCGGGGTCCTGGGTGGTAAGCCCGACGTTGGGGGGTAGCTCACCCCGGCGGATCGATTCGATCACCACCGCGGCCTCGATCGACCCGGAGGCGCCAAGGGCGTGACCGGTGGTGCCTTTGATCGAGGAGACGGCTGGTTGACGGTCAGCGAAGATGCGGGCGATAACGCCACCCTCGGTGCGGTCGTTGAGGTCGGTTCCGGTGCCGTGGGCGTTGATATAGACGATTTCCTCCGGGGTCAAGCCGGAATCCTCCAACGCCAGCCTGATCGCTCTCTCCGCACCGTTACCTTCTGGGTGGGGGGCGGTGACATGGTGAGCGTCGGCAGTCGAGGCCGCACCGAGGACGGTGGCCAGCGGGGTGGCCCCCCGGGCCCGGGCGACGTCCTCGGCTTCGAGAACCAGGATGGCGGCGCCTTCGCCCATGACGAAACCGTCCCGGTCGATATCGAAGGGGAGGGCGTAGCCGGCCGACGACAAGGCTCGGGCGGAACGGAACCCCTCGCGGGCTGAGTTCCGGGCAGCCGCCTCGGCTCCGCCGACCACGGCCACGTCGGCGTAGCCCCACTGGATCTGACGGAGACCGTCGAGGATCGACTGGCTTCCCGCGGCGCAGGCCACCACCGGTGTCGACACCTGGCCGCTGAACCCGTATTTGATCGAAACCGCAGCTGCGGCGGCATTGGCCATCATCATCGGTACCAGGAACGGGGAGACCCGCGGGTCGTCGGAGTCCGATTCGTGGACCAGCTCCTCGAGTGACTCGAGGCCACCGATACCGGTGGCGATCGACACCGTGACCCGGGTCGGGTCGATGTCGATCTCCCCCGAAACCGAGAAAGCCTCCTGGGTAGCCACCAGAGCGAACTGGGTGAACTTGTCGAGACGACGCGCCTCCCGCTTGGGAAGCCAAGGCTCGGGGTCCCAATCGGGGATTACCAGGGGCGCCGGGCCGGGTTGCATCTGGAGGCCCTTCCACAGGTCGTCCATGCCGATCCCCGGCGCCGAAAGGGCGCCGACCCCGGTGACTACCACACGTCGCTTGCTCATGACCTGATTGTCGTCGCTCTCGCTCATTGCGGGAACACCGCCCTCTGGAGTTTCCTCATACCCCCAAGCCAGCGGTCGTAGTCATTGGCCTTGTTCTGGAAGTACTGACCAACCACAGGGTGGGGGAGGATGAGGAACCGCTCAGCTTCCAGACCCTCGACCACCGCCTCGGCGACGTCCTCGGGGTCGATCGCCTCGGGGCCGAGCAGGGCCTCGAACTCGGTTGCCACGTCGAGGAGGGGGGTGCGGACTCCCATCGGGCACAGACAGCTGACCTTGACCCCGGCATCTCCGTAGGTGATCGACAGCCACTCGGCGAAGGCAACGGCGGCGTGTTTGGTCACCGAATACTGGGCGGCCTTGAGATTGGTGAGCAGCCCGGCCGCCGAGGCCGTGGTGAGGAAATACCCCTCGCCCCGGGCCAGCCAGCCGGGAACGAGATAGCGGGCGGCATGGACGTGGGACATCAGGTTGACCTGCCACATCCGGTCCCACTCGGCCGGGTCGGTCTGTTCGTCGCCGGTCGCCCCGAATCCGGCGTTGGCACAGAACAGGTCGATGGGCCCGAAACGGTCCTCAGTCTCCTCGACGAGATGCCGGTTGGCTTCGGGATCGGATACGTCGGTCATCACCGGGTGGGCACCGATCTCGTTGGCCACCCGGGTCACCCGTTCCAGACCGATGTCAGCGAGGACCAGACCCCTCGGGGACTCCCTGGCGAACCGCCGGGCCATGCCTTCACCGATCCCGCTTCCCGCACCGGTGACCACGATCACCCTGTCTTCGAGTCTCACCGGTCTGAGCCTAGGTGGTAGCCCGATCGGGTCGGTCTGGCGGTCTCCAGGCCGTACCAGACGAAGGCGATGAGGAACATGAGACGTTGCACCAGCCCGGCCTGGCCGACGTTGGCCATGGCCAGAGGGATGACGATGCCGGCCGCAGTCGCAATCCAGTCGAACACCCTCCTCCCACTGATGCCTCGAACCCGGCGCAGGGTGACCAAGAGCACCCCGACGGTGAAGGAGAGGCCGACCCCAAATGACGCCACCGAGTGGAGCATGTCCTCGGTCGGATCGGAGGCAGAGCCGTCCCACGGGGCGTGGGAGAAGACGGCGGCGGCGATCATCGACACCGCGATACCGGTGTGGGCGAGTCGGGCCCACCGTCCCCAGTAGGCGGGCGCTCTGGCGACCTGGGCGAGAACGGCGAGCCCGAACGCCACGAATCCGAGACGGGCCACCCAGCCACCTTCGAGACCCTGGGCGGCCGACTCGCTCACCGAGTGGACGAGCACCGAGTAGCCCGGGGGCATGAGGAGCGGGGCGATGGCGAGGACGGCGAGCGACACGGTGAGGAGGGTGAAGACGCCCGCCCGGGCCGGTCGGGTCAAAGCCGGGCGTTGGCCAGCAGGTCGGCGCCGCCTTCGATGGTGGCGATCAGCCCGTCGGCTTGGGGGAGGAGATGCTCCCCGTAGAACCTGGCGGTGTTCACCTTGTCGGCGAGGAACTCGGGGTCGAAGTCGGCAGGGCCATCTTTGGCGGCGACCGCGGATACCGCCATCAGCCAACCGCCGACAACGATCCCGAACTGCCTCAGGTAGGGGGTCGCTCCGGCGAGAACCGGTTCGAGATCGCCGGCTGCCAACCGCTCACCCATCCACGCCGAGGTCTCGGCGAGACCTTGGAGCGCGGTGGTCAACCGGTCGCGGAACAGCCCGAGATCGTCGTGGGCGCTCATCCGGTCGAGGACCTCGGTCATCCCGGTGATGAAGCGGGTGACCACATCGCCCCCGCCCAGGGGGAGCTTGCGGAGGACCAGGTCGATGGCCTGGATCCCATTGGTCCCTTCGTAGATCGGGGCGATCCGGGCATCCCGGAAATGTTGGGCGGCGCCGGTCTCCTCTACGTATCCCATCCCCCCGTGGATCTGGATCCCGAGTGATGCCATGTCGACGCCGAGGTCGGTGCACCATGCCTTGACGATCGGGGTGAGGAGGGCGAGGAGGTCGGAGGCGCCGGCCTTCTGCTCGTCGTCCTCAGATCGGGCGGAGAGGTCGGCCTGATGGGCGGTGTAGTAGACCAGCGACCGCATCGTCTCGGTATGGGCCTTGACGGTGAGCAACATCCGCCGGACGTCGGGGTGTTCGATTATGGCCACGGACTCGGTTCCGGAGCCTCCGATGGGACGCCCTTGGACCCGCTCCCGGGCGAAGGCAACCGACTGTTGGTAGACCCGCTCGGAGATGGTCATGCCCTCCATGCCCACCCCGATCCGGGCGGCGTTCATCATGGTGAACATGTTGCGCATCCCGGCATGTTCATCCCCGACCAGATAACCGGTGGCGCCTTCGCCGAGGTCGCCGAAGGAGATGACACAAGTCGGTGAGGCGTGGATCCCCAGCTTGTGC
>CAYZKF010000178.1:0-3946 GCA_964479135.1 uncultured Acidimicrobiaceae bacterium | reverse complement strand
GTCGGTCCCCCCGTGAACGGGGGGACACCAGACGAAGCAGGGGGACCGCCTGCTGTCCCCCTGCGTAGCGGGGGGACCGCCCGCAGCGAAGCAAGGGCGAGGGGGGAACAGTCTTGCCCGCGATCGCGGGTTCCCCCCTTCGACGGCCTGGCGGCCGTCGGTCCCCCCGTAAACGGGGGGACTCCAGACGAAGCAGGGGGACCGCCTGGTGCGAAGCAAGGGCGAGGGGGGAACAGTCTTGCCCCGCTTGGGCCGATCCCACCCTCCACACACCCCGGCATGGGCGAGGAGGGAACGGTTGTGACGCGAACGCCGGTCCCCCCGTGGACGGGGGACACCAGACGAAGCCCGGGGGAGCTTCAGACCAGCCGGTCTATCTTCTGCGCCAGATCGAGATCTTTGGTGGTGAGTCCGCCTTCGGAGTGGGTGGAGAGTGTCAGGGTCACCCGGTTCCAGCGGATGTCGATATCGGGGTGGTGACTGGCCACTTCGGCGGCCTCGGCCACCCGGTTGACGAACGCCATCGACCCATCGAAATCGTCGAAGGAGAAAGTCCGGGCTATCTCTTTCCCCGACAACTCCCAGTCGGGGCTGGCGGTGAGGAACTCCTCGATCTGATCTGCATTGACTAGAGCCATTCAGGAAACGTACCCCGATGTTGACCCTTTGTACCGATACCCTCCAGATCCTCGTGGCGCTCCGACATGACCAGGGCATCGTCCTCCGCTCCTACCCGTTTGGGGAGGCCGACCGGGTCGTGGTCTTGCTGAGTCCCAACCGGGGCAAGATCCGCACCGTGGCCAAAGGGATACGCAAGACCAAGAGCCGGTTCGGGGGACGTCTCGAGCCATTCACCCATGTCGACCTGGTCCTCTACGAAGGTCGCAACCTCGACACCATCACCCAGGTGGCGGTGCTCGAGCCCTACCCGCGGCTACGCACCGACCTCGACGCGGTGGTCGCCGCAGGGACCATGGTCGAGGCGGCCGACGCCGTCGCCCAGGAGGGCGAGTCTTCGATCAGGCTCTTTCTCCTCCTCCAACGGGGGCTCAAGGCGCTCGAGGCGGGGCACCGGGGATCCGACCTGATCACCAGCTTCCTCCTCAAACTCGCCGACGTGGTCGGGGTGGCTCCCGCTTTGGCCGGGTGCGCCTCGTGTGGCCGGGTCGACGGCCTCCACCGTTTCTCCTTCGGAGGCGGCGGTGTGCTCTGTGACCGGTGTGGCGTCGAAGGCTCGGTCAAGCTCCGTCAAGGGCTGACCGGCTATCTCCAAGGCCTGGCCCTTGCCGACTTGAACGCCTTACCCGCCACCAACATCGAGCTCTCCGCCGAGGCCATGGGGGTGGCCCGGCGTTTCGTCGAGTATCACCTCGATCGGAAGCTGGGCTCATTGGCGGTCCTGGAATGACCCTCGACCTCAGCCGTCTCGACCCGGACCGAATCCCGGTCCACGTCGGTTTGATCCTCGATGGCAACGGGCGGTGGGCCAACTCCCGGGGCCTGCCCCGGACCGCCGGTCATCTCGCCGGTGAGGCCGCTCTTTTCGACACTGTCGAAGGAGCGCTGGAGATCGGGATCAGGTGGCTGACCGCATTCACCTTCTCCACCGAGAACTGGGCTCGGGACGAGGAGGAGGTTGAATTTCTCATGTGGTTCAACGAGGACCTGCTGTCCCGGCGTCGCGACGACCTTCACGCCCAAGGGGTGAGGATGCGTTTCGCCGGTGACGTGGCCGATCCGAGGATCCCGGATCGCAACCGGGCCCACATGAACGAGGCGGCTGCGATGACCGCGGCCAACGACCGGCTCCATCTGGTGTTCGCCTTCAACTACGGGAGCCGGCGCGAGATCGTCGACGCCGCCGCCGAGGTCGCCCGTCGGGTCACCGCCGGTGAGTTGACCCCCGACGAAGTCACCGAGGAAACCATGGACAGTGCCATGTACCTCCCCGACATGCCCCAGGTCGATCTGATCATCCGGTCGTCGGGTGAGCATCGGTTGTCCAATTTTCTCCTCTGGCAGGCGGCGTACGCCGAGTTCAGCTTCCCGGGGATCCTCTGGCCCGACTTCAACCGTCACCACCTTCTCGACGCCGTGGTCGAATATCAGGGACGGGAGCGCCGCTTCGGGGGAGCCGAAGACCTGACCCGGATTGACTAACCCGATGTTCCGGGCCACCGTTCAACCCCGCATATGACACCGGTAACCCTGGAGACCATCTCCAACCTCGCCAAGAAGCGCGGCTTCGTCTTCCAGTCCTCCGAGATCTACGGAGGGCTGCGGTCCGCCTACGACTACGGCCCTCTGGGTGTTGAGTTGCTACGCAACGTCAAAGACCAGTGGTGGCGGTCGATGGTCCAGGAACGGGACGACATCGTCGGTCTCGACTCGGCCATCCTTCAGGCCCGCCAGGTGTGGCAAGCCTCCGGCCATGAGGAGGTGTTCACCGATCCTCTGGTCGAATGTCGCAACTGCAACGCGCGGCATCGTCTCGACAAGCTCGACGAGCCCGATCTCTGCCCCAACTGCGGGAAGCGGGGCACCTTCACCGAGCCCCGCCCTTTCCACTTGATGTTCCGCACCCACATGGGCCCGGTGGAGGACGAGGACAACATGGTCTACCTGCGACCGGAGACCGCCCAGGGGATCTTCATCAATTTCGAGAAGGTTCGGCGCACCAACCGGCTCAAACTCCCCTTCGGGATAGCCCAGATCGGCAAGGCGTTCCGCAATGAGATCACCCCCGGCCAATTCGTTTTCCGCACCCGCGAGTTCGAGCAGATGGAGATGGAGTATTTCTGCCGGCCCGAAGAGTCGGCCGAGTGGTTCGAATATTGGAAAGAGCGGCGTCTCGCCTGGTACCGCGACCTGGGTATGAACCCGGAGCATCTCAGGCTGCGTCATCACGAGAGCGACGAGCTCAGCCATTATTCGGCGGGTACCGCCGACGTCGAATACCTCTTCCCCTGGGGGTGGGACGAGCTGGAGGGGATCGCCAACCGCACCGACTTCGACCTCAAACAGCATCAGGAGCACTCCGGGGAGGACCTCCGGTACTTCGATCAGGAGACCGGCGAGCGATTCTTTCCCCATGTCGTCGAGCCGGCCGCCGGGGCCACCCGGACGACTTTCGCCTTCATCATCGACGCCTACCGGGAGGAGACGGTCAACGACGAGAGCCGGGTGGTCCTCAGCCTTCACCATCGTCTCTCCCCCTACAAGGTGGCGGTGCTGCCCCTTTCGAAGAAGACCGAGTTGATCGAGCCGTCCGAGAGACTGGCCACCGAGCTCAGGGGACGGTGGATGATCGAACTCGACACCACCCAGTCGATCGGTCGTCGTTATCGCCGCCAGGACGAGATCGGCACCCCATATTGCGTCACTGTCGACTTCCAGACCCTCGAAGACCAGGCGGTGACGGTGCGCGACCGCGACACCATGGCCCAGGATCGGGTGTCCCTCGACCGGGTGGTGGGGTATCTCGCCGACCGGTTGGTATGACATGCCACTAACCGCCGTGTTCAACCAGAATCGCCCGATGGTGAATCGATGAGACGTTCCTGGATCGGGTGGGCAGCCGCCGCCCTGATCGCGGTTGGGGGTGCTGCGGTGGCCTGGGTCTGGTTCCAGGGAGGGAGCGGTGAGCCCACCACCGAGCTGACCACACCACCGGTGGCCACCACGACGACGACCGGACACTCGGATTCCACCTCCGACCAGGGAACCACCACCACCCTCGACGCCGGGGAAGCCACGGCTTTCGTGATCGACCCGGAACGGTCGACCGCTACTTATGAGATCGACGAGATTCTTCGGGGCAACCCCAACCGGGTGGTCGGGGTCACCGATCAGGTCGCCGGCCAGGTGCTGGTCGATCTCTCCGACCCGGCCTCGGTGAGGTTCTCCACAATCCTGATCAACGCCCGCACCTTCGAGACCGACTCCT
>CAYZKF010000177.1:0-4077 GCA_964479135.1 uncultured Acidimicrobiaceae bacterium | reverse complement strand
TGGCGCCGCCGCCTTTCTCACCTCGATCAGAGCGACGCAGTTCATCGGTGAAGGCGAGCTCCTCTTCGACGACGCGGCCCGCGCGGCGAAACTTCTCGGTGCAATCTCCGACGACCCGGACGCACTGACAGACGAGCTGAAACGGATTCGCAACGACCTGGGGATCGAGGCGGTCAGTTATGTCGCGTCGGGTGGGAGCTTCATCGCCAGTACCTCGCCCACCCTGATCGGTCTCGAGGCGGGTGGGATGCTCACCGAAGCTGCTGCCAATGGCAGGTTTGCCGCGGTCGCCGCGCCGTTGAGCCGAGAGGTCCTGATCGACGGGGTCACCGAGTGGGAGGTCGGCGATGTGCTCTACGATGCGATGCACCCGGTCGACGACGGGGCAGTCATCCTCTCCTACGACGTATCGGAACTGTTCCACCGCCGGATCACCGCCACCCAGGTCCCTCCCCAAGTCGTCCCCATGTCCGTCCTCTCCGGGACGTTGATGCTGGTGGCCGCAGGGTTGGCTACCGCCCGCTCCCGGGTGACGCGAAGTCGTCGGGAGATGGCCATGGAGGCCGGGTTTCTCCGCCGACAGAGCGAAGATCTGCAAATACACAACGAGCAGCTGGAGATGGCCCGGGCCGAAACCGAGGCTGCCCTTGCTCTGGCGGAGGAGAAGAACCGGATTCGGTCCGAGTTCGTGCTGATGATCAATCATGAGCTGCGAACTCCCCTGACCGGGGTGGTCACCGGTGCCCGGCTCCTCCGACGGGCGCCGCTCGACGAGCCCAGTCGACAGATCCTGGACGACATGATCCACGACGGCGATCGTCTGGAATCGATGATCGGTCAGATACTCGCCGTGGCAAGGGTGGAGAACCGAGGGCTGAGTGTGGTCTCCGTCGAGATGTCGGTGAGCGATCTGCTCGCTCGTTTGGGACGGGCACTCAGCGGCGCCGACCCCAGCGTCCAGAATGGGCTCCTCGAGGAAGGCACAACGGTGGTCACCGACGCCACCACCCTGGCCCAGCTGGTGGCCAGCCTGGCCGACAACTCCTTCATACACGGCGCGAAGAGGGTCGATGTGTCGCTGAGCAGACAGACGCCCGACCAGCCACATCTGGTGGTCGGCGAGGTCCCAGCCCAATCGCTCCATGTCATCGTCTCCGACGACGGACCGGGGATCGACCCCGACTTCCTGCCGGAAGCTTTCGAGAAATTCCGCAAGTCGGGGCACAGCTCGGGCACCGGTCTCGGATTGCACTTCTGCAAGATGATGGCCGAGTCGATCGGTGCGTCGATCTCTGTGCACACTTCATCCACCGGCACCTGGATGGCGGTCAGCATCCCCGCCCGACTTGCAGCAAAGACCGCTGGCTCGGAGGCGGCATCGTGAGAGCGCTTGCCGGTGCTCTGGTGTTGGCGCTGACCGCATGTCTCCCCGCGTCGTCGGGCGACGTCACCGTCACCCTCACCGAGTTCGATGTCGAGGTGGCCAGACGGATCATGCCAGGACCGGTCAACCTCGAGGTGGTCAATGAAGGAGATTTCAGACACACTCTGGTGGTCTCCACCGCCGATGGGACCGTTGTCGCCTCCACCGAAGTGCTGGCTCCCGGAACTGCCGCTTCACTTACCGCTGATCTGGTTCCGGGGGAGTACCAGTTCTCCTGTCGGGTCGTCGTCCAGATCCCCGACGGGACGATCGTCGACCACTATGCGGAGGGGATGGCGGCGGAAGTGAGGGTGTCATCCCCGTGACGCCTCGGTAGGCGATCAGCAGTGGGTGAGGCAGAGCTAGCCGGAGTGGGTGTCGCCTCGAGAGTGGCGGAGGGCGTTGTCGATCACCAGATCGACGCCACCTAGTTGGGCGGCCTCCTTTGCCGCTCCTACACCAGGAAGCTGGCGAAACCCAAGGCGAGTCCCAGGGCGATCAGATTGACCTCACCCAGATCCACCCCAAACGCGGCGAGCACGAATGCCACTACCGCTGCCGCCAACAGAATCTTGGATACACCCATCTTCTGGGCCATGGTGTCCTTCCTCCTTGTCGTCAGAGATCATAGAAACGAAGAGTCGATCGGATCGGCATTCGGCGATTGACCTCAGCCGTGGGTGAGGCCGATCTTGCCGGTCTGGGTGCCGGAGTCGAGGTGGCGGAGGGCGTCAGGGAGCTGGTCGAAGGGGAACATCCGGTCGACCGGTGAGCGAGCCATCCCCTGGCTGATCCGATAGAGGGCCCGTGCGAACTGGGCGTGGTTGCCCATCGACGAGCCGATCAGCTCCAGCTGGCGGAACCAGAGCACCGGGAGGTTCAACTCGACCTTGGGCCCACTGGTCGCCCCGCATATCGCGATCCTCCCCCCCTTCTTGGCTGCCCGCATCGATTGTTTGAGAGTGGCCGGGCCGACGTTGTCGATGACCAGGTCGACGCCGCCCAGGTCGGCGAGCTCTTTGCCGAACTCTCCCGCCGAGTCGAAGCCGCCGGCGGCGCCGTCGGAGACCGCCTGGTCGATCTTGTCCGGCGTCGTGGAGGTGACATAGACAGTGGTTCCCATCCCTTTGGCCAGATGGAAGGCGGCAGACGAGACCCCCCCACCGATCCCGACCACGAGGATCGTCTCCCCTGGTTGCAGCCGGGCCTTCTCCAACATACGTAGGGCGGTGGCTCCCGCCAACCCAAAGGTGCCGGCGACGTCCCAATCGACCTTGGCCGGCTTGCGGATGGCATTGATGACCGGGATCACCACCTTCTCGGCAAACGTGCCCGGTCGGTGCTCACCGAGGATCTCGAAACGGTCGCAATAGACGATGTCGTCGTTCCGGCAGTGCCCGCACTCCCCGCAGGAATGGGACGGATCGACGATCACCTCGTCACCGCTGTCGAAGCCGGCCACTCCTTCGCCGACGGCGTCGACCACACCGGCAGCGTCAGCCCCCCCGATGTGCGGGAGGTGGTGGGGAGCGGGCAGGCCTCGGGACACCCAGAGGTCGAGATGGTTTAGCCCCGAGGTGCGGAGGGCTACCCGGACCTCCCCGGGCCCGGGGTCGGGCTCGGAGATGTCACCGAGAACGTAAGAGTCGATCCCGCCGGTGTCGGTGAGCTGCCAGGCCTTCATCGCGGCGAGGGTAGCGTTGGGCGGGTCCGCCCCGTGGAGTGCCCAGAGTGACCGAGATACCGACAGACCGCGACGTCCACACCATCTCGTTGAAGGTCCGCTTCTACGAGCTCGATCCCTACGACCACGTCAACCACACCAACTACTTCGCCTACTTCGAGACCGCCCGGATCGAGTATCTCGCCGACATGGGCTGGGGACTCGACGTGATGAAGGAGCGGGGCTGGCAGCTGGTGGTGGTCGAGGCCGCTGCAAGGTTCCTGGCGGCGGCCCGGTACGGCGAGGAGCTCACCATCCACACCTGGGTCGATGAGGTGGGCCGGGTAAAATCGGTATGGCAACAGAGGATGACCCGCTCCGGTGAGGAGGTGGCTCGGTTGACCATCACCGCCGCCTTCACCGACCTGGCGGGCCACCCCCGCCGGATACCCGACGACTTCGCCGCCCACCTGGAGAGCCTCGCCGGAGAGCACTTAGCCAAGAAAGCCTGATACCCAACCGTCGACGGGGTCGGCGAGTATCTCGGCGAGGGTCCCGGTCTGGATCACCGATCCCTCTCGCATCAGGGCGAGACGGTCGGACAGCGCCTCGGCTTCGTCCCGATCGTGGGTCACTACCAGGGCGGTCACCTTCCGCTCTTCGAGTATCAGGCCGATCTCGTCGAGCAGTCTTCGCCGGAGGTTTCTGTCGAGGGCACCGAGCGGCTCGTCGAGCATGACCAGGCGGGGACGGGGGGCCAGGGTCCGGGCGAGAGCCACCCTCTGTTGCTCTCCCCCGGAGAGGCTATCGATGGTCCGATCCCCAAAGCCCTCCAATCCCACCCAGGCCAGGGCTTCCTCGACTCGTGCCTTCACCTCGCGGTCGCCTTGCATCTTGAGACCGAAACCGACGTTGCCGGCCACGTCGAGATGGGGGAACAAGGCATAACGTTGGAACATCAACCCGAAGCCCCGCAGATGGGTTGGGACAC
>CAYZKF010000176.1:0-4102 GCA_964479135.1 uncultured Acidimicrobiaceae bacterium | reverse complement strand
GTCACTTTCCAACGTTGCCCGCCACTCCTCTGTCAGAGACGAGCCGGCCGACATAGTGGCGAGGATGGCCTCGGCATCGGTCGGCGACAGGTCGCTGCACCACAGCACCCTGCTCTTCAGGTACCGCCCGAGGACCGACTCCGAGTCGATGGCCAGAGCCTCGTCGAACAGGGCAACCGCGGTCTCGGCCTCCCGGTTGCCGTCCCAAGTCATCCATCCCAGGCCGATCAGGGCAGCCGCCGCCTCCGGTTCGGTCGAGTCCGGGGACTCGGCGACGGCCAGGTAGTAGGGGAAAGCCGACCGGTAGTCCCCCGCCTCGAAGTAGCGGTTGGCAAGGGCGAGTTGCATCCCACTGATCCAGGGTTGGCCGCGATTGGCGGCGATGACCGCCTCCATCGTCTCATTTGAGACCTCGTCGAGACTGTCGACGGCGATGTCGGCAACCCCGCCACCAAGCCCTTCGCGGTCCTGGAGGAAGAAGCCGATGGCGACGACGACACCGGCGAACGCCGAGATCAATACCAGGGCGCCGACTGCCCTTCGGCGCCGACTTCTGCCGATGACCGCGACGGCCTCACCGGACTCGGTGCCGGGGTGACGTCGCCACCACAGGATCACCCCGATCCCGGCGAGCAGGGCGATGGGCGGGGCCAGCCACAGCACCAGCGTCGGCCCCGATACCGGGGGGTCGAGCAGCAACGCCCCGCTATAGGAGGCAAGGAGCTCGTCGATGATCTCGCTGTCGGATGCTCCCGAGGCGATCCGCTCCTCGACCAACGCCATCATGTCGCGGGCCATCGGCGCCGGTGAGCTGGCAATCGACTCCCCCTGACAGACCGGGCACATGATCGAGGAACCGATGCGGCCCAATCGGTCGGCAGGAGTGGCGTTGGTTACCACCAAGGTGATCATGGTCACGGCAAGTGCCACCATCAACACTGCGAACAGGGTGTTCCGAGCTCTCTCAGACATCGGCGGTCAACCGCGTCCGGTCCATCCGGCGTTCCCTCCTCCTGGCCACCACCGACCAGAAGCCGCCGCCACCGGTGACCAGGCCCCCCAGCCAGAGCAGCCAGATGAGTGGTGAGGTGTCGAAGGTCAGTGTTGCCCCGTTCGGGTCGATGTCGAGGACGGTGAAATAGAGGTCACCCGATGGTCGGCCCAACACCGCCGGGGTGCTGACCAAAAAGGGGTCGTCGCCGAACCTGTTGAGGACGGGCTCCACCGTCACCACCCGACCGGTATCCAGCGTGACCTCGAGTCGGGTTCCCAAGGTGGTCTTTCCCGGCCTCTGCTGTTGGAACGGCGCTCGGTAGGTGATGGTGTGCCCGACGAACTCGACCGACTCGCCCGGCTCCATCACCACTTCGAGGTGGTCTCCGAGATTGGCGGCGAAGGCGATTCCCAGTGCCACGAGGACCACCCCGACATGACTCAGCTGACCGGCCCAGAAGCCCTGATCGCCTCGGACCACTCCTCCCATCGTCTTCCACGCTCCGTCCCCTCGGGCGGTCGCCCTTCTCTCCGCTTGCTCGAAGAGGAGGCCGGTGATGCAGGCAACCACGAAGGTTCCCAGTGTGACTGCGAGAACCACCCAGCCGATCCGGGTGACCAGGACGGCGGTGAGGACCCCGGCGGCGAGAGCCACCAACCCCGGGCCCCGGGTACGACGCCAGATCAGGCCCCGGGGAGCTGAGACCCACGGGGTCACCGGGCCAAACCCCATGACCAGGAGAAGTGCGAAGGACAACGGCACGGCGAGCCGGTTGAAGAAGGGCCCTCTGACTCCAACCTGGGTCCCGGTCAGCGCCTCGAGGATCAGCGGGTAGGTGGTCCCGATCAGCACCACAAAGGCGAAAATGGTCAGTATCAGGTTGTTGGCCAGGAACGAACCTTCCCGGGAGACCAGATTGTCGATTCGGGGAGCGGACGAGACCAGATGGCTCCGTTGGGCGAACAGGGTGAAGGAGCCGACCACGATGAGAACCAGGAACCCGAGTAAGACCGGGCCGATCGCCGATTGGGTGAACGAGTGCACCGAGTTGATCGTCCCCGATCGGGTGAGGAAAGTGCCGAGGATGGTCAAAGCGAATGCGCTGATCACCAGGATGAAGTTCCATGCCTGGAGCATCCCGCGCCGTTGTTGGACCAAACCAGAGTGGATGAAGGCGGTTGCCACCAGCCACGGCATCAGAGAGGCGTTCTCGACCGGGTCCCAGTCCCAGTAGCCACCCCAGGAGAGAACCTCGTATGCCCACCAACCTCCAAAGACGATCCCCAGGGTGAGGAACGACCAGGCGAGAAGGGTGGATCGATGGCTCCGCCGCAACCAGTCCGGTCCGGGGACGGCCAGCGCCAGGGCGCCGATCGCATAAGCGAAGGGGACGGTCAGCCCGACATAACCGACGTAGAGCATCGGAGGGTGGATCGCCATCATGATGTGGTTCTGGAGGAGGGCGTTGGGCCCTCTTCCCTCAACCGGGACGTCGACCGCGGCGAGGGGCCATACGCTGGCCTCGAGGCACCCACGTTCGGCAGCACGGACGCACACCTCGAACGGGTTGGACACGGTGAGCATCAGTCCGAAGAAGAACACCGAGACCACGCCCATAACGGCGAGAGCCGCAGCCCCAAGAGCGTCTGGCGAGCGGCGGTAGCCCCGGAGAACCAGCCAAGTGAACCCGGCGAGGACCAGGCCCCACAACAGGATCGAGCCCTCCAACGCCGCCCAGGCGGTGGCCACGTCGAACGGGAAAGGAGTGGTGGTGGCGTGGTTGTCGGCCAGGTAGGCGATGGAGAAGTCGTCGGTGGCCAGGCCCAACTGCATGGCGGCCATCCCCGCGATTGCGCCGGCGACGATGAGCCGAGTCGGGGCCGTCAGATCGGATGGGCCACGTCCCCTCGCCGTCTGCACCCCCCGGATGACGAGAAGCACCGCGCCGACGAACGCGGCGGCGACCCCAGCTGCTCCGAGAAGTGCCAGCATCAGCCGTCTGGGTAACCCCCGCCCTCCTCGGGGATCTCGTAATTCTCGTCGTGGCGGATCAACGCGGTGTCGGCGAGGAATCGGTCGCCGTCCCAGGTCCCTTCGATGAGGACGGGGATGCTCTCGGCGAAGAGGAGAGGAGGGGCCCGGGTGAGCAACACCTCGATCTCGGCGCCACCGTCGGTGACCCGGAAGGCGATCTCGCCGGGGGTGCGGTCGATCGAGCCGGCGACCACCAACCCGGCAAGCCGGAACCGCTCACCGTCGGGAAAGTCGGCTCGCCGCTCGACGGCCTCGGTGGGGTAGAGGTAATAGGTGAGGTTCCCGCCGAGGGAGAAAGCGGTGATGGCAACGACAACGGCTATCAGCCCTCCGAGCCCGAGGAGCATGATCCTGCGGCGACCCACAATCACTCCCTGGTCTTGCGCAGCCTGAGATGGAGATATGCGGCGTAGCCGACGATCAGCCCGTAGCTGCCCAGGTAGGCGAGCACCACGATCAGGGTGTCAGACATCTTCGATCTCGTTGAGTCTCGGTGCACTGACCGCTTCCCCGGCGAGGAGGTCTCTTCCCTTCCGGGTCTCCTCGGCCACCGCCAGGTGGGTGCGGGACATCAGCAAGGCGACGTAGAGGATGGTGAAGGCAACCAGATTGACCAGGAAGGCAATGAGCATCTCCCGGGGCATGGCTGCACCGTCGGGGCGGATCGTCGGTGTCTGGTGGAGGGTGCGGAACAGGTACACCGAGAAGTAGACCAGAGGGACCTGGACCACGGCGATCGCTCCGAGGATTGCCGAGCGGCGGGCCCGGATCACCGGGTCGTCGATGGCGGCACGGAGAGCCAGATAACCGAGGTAGACGAAGAACATGACCGCGGTGGTGGCAAGGCGGGGGTCGCCCCAGTCCCAGGCGGTGCCCCAAACCGCCTTGCCCCAGATCATCCCGGTGACCAACCCGATCGCGGTGAAGAGCACCCCGATCTCCACCGAAGCCGAGGCGAGACGATCCCAGCGGGGCCGTTTGCTCACCAGCCAGGCGATCGATCCGAAGCAGGTGACGAAGAAGGCGAGAAAGCCCAACCACAGGGAGGGGACGTGAATGTGGAACAGCCGGCTG
>CAYZKF010000175.1:0-4128 GCA_964479135.1 uncultured Acidimicrobiaceae bacterium | reverse complement strand
CCAGGAGAAACACGTCGAAGAACCCCACCAGGTAGTTGTCGATGATGGGGACGATCCTCCCCGCCCCGATCGGTCCCTTGAGTCCGAGCTGACCGGCGATCGGCGACAGAAACGGCGTGACCACGAAGTCGTTGTGTCCGGCGCCCTCGACCCCCAGCCAATAGGTCACCGAGTCCCCGCGCCCCGCCAGACCCCGGAGCAGGGCGTCGTTCTGGGTTCCCCGCCATCCATCAGAGCGCATGAACAGAGCCGGCCGGGTGGCCCTCTCTCGCAGCACCCGGGCAGGGAACGGCTCGACCCAGGGATCGAAGCCGAGCACCGCGGCGCAGCGTTCGTCGAGGAGGCACACCTGGACGGCCGCCCCGCCCCCGGCCGAATGACCGAACAGCCCGATCCGGCTCAGATCGAGACTGGAAGCGAAATTGGCAAACCGGCCGTCCACTCCGGCATCCAACTCGTCGAGCACCGAGATCAGGTCGGCGGCGAAGACCGCGATCAGTTGCTCGCCGGCTCGGAGATGAGCCTCGCTCCCCACCGCTTCCGCCGGAGGGAGGGCGTCGGGCGAGTAGCGGATCAATTCTCCATCGGGGAATCGAGTGACGACCGCCCCGTAGGTGTGGTCGGGGGCGATCACCACATAACCATTCGAGGCAAGGGTCTCCATCTGGTTGACCGCGATCGACCGAAAACCGGTCCACCCATGGCTGTAGATGACCACCGGATAGGTGCCCGGCGCCACCGGAGCCGACTCGGCGGAATGGCTCGTGGTGTATTTGGTGTGACTCAAGAACCATGAGGGGAACCCCAGCCGGCGAGAAATCGCTGGGGCGACCACATCCCAGTCGACACTCCAAGGGGCGCTCTCGCCGCCCGTCGTGGGCAGAGCCGGGTACCACACCTGGACCATGAACCGCCTCGCCTCTTCGGGGTCGGCCCCGTAGGCCATCTCCCGTTCGCGGTCCACGATCTCGAGACTGAGGGTCCCCACGGCCAGGCCGCCCGACGGTCTGGGCAGGGCCGGCACCGGAAGGAGGAAAGGCAGGGCCACGGCCAGGACCAGTCCGCTCGTCCCGAACAATCCCCGCGACACCCGGTTCGACCACCTCAGTGCCCGATCGATGAACAGGACATCGCCGGCCGCCAAACCCAGCGTCACTCCGTACAACGGGATCATCTGCCAACGGAACCCATCGACCTGGAGATGGGCGACAAAAGCTGCGATGAGGATGGCGGCAACGATTCCCCGCCGGGGCCTGATCCCGAACACCACCGGCCAGAGCACGGCGACCACCGCGGCGAGGGCTATGACCAGCTCGAATCGTCTCAAGTGGAGAGAGGTTACGTCCCGCCGGGCAGCGTGCTCACCGGACCGATCCCCAACTGTTTGGAAGTCTGGTCCCCTGATGGAAGACCATCTGCCATCGGCCCCCAGATTTCACCCACACCGAGCTGCGACGGGCTTCTTGGCCCGCCTGACCCACCGTGCGATAGGTGACCAGAGCCGCGTCCTCGGCGATCTCGCGAACGGCAAAGTCCCGGATGAGCACCCGGGCATGCTCCTCGCGGATCAGCATCTCGATCAGCATCGACTTCTGGTAGACCCGACCAGAACTGCCGAACTCGATGAAGTCGTCACGGAGGAGCTCACCCATCCGCGCCGAGTCGCCCCGGGTCGCCGGCGAGAGGACCTCCATCTCCAGTTGGTGTAGCTCCGCATGCCACCGGTGATCCTGCCCTTTGGCTATTCCGGTCACGGCGATCGAATGCCCGACTCGGGTTCCCGAAACTTCATGGTGACAGAGCGAGCAGGTCGTCAAGAGCGGAGCGGATCTGCGATTCGGACCGGACCCCGGGCCAAACCTCGACCACGGTCTGGTCGGAGGCGATCAGGACCGTGACCGGCTGGTAGGGGATCCTGTAGAGCCCGAAAACGACTTCTTCACTGTCCATCCCCCACTTGAACTGACCCGACGGGAACAGGGCTGCCGCAGCTTCGAAGGCCGCCGCCTCATCCGACTTCCAAACCGGGGCGACGAAATCGACCCGATCGCCGTATTCGGCGGCGATCCGATCGACAACCGGCAACTCCCGACGACATGTCGGGCACCACTCGGCCCAGAACACGAGGTAGACCGGCTTGGACCCCTCACTCAGGGTGTACGTCCCACCCTCGGCGAGAGCCAGAGTGAAGTCGGGCGCCAACTCCCGGTCGTGTGCTGGTTGCCCCTGAGTGCTGGTTGTCTCCTCACCAGGTGGGGTGGTACTCGGACCGGTCGTTGTCGAGGCCGGATCTCCGCCGGCGGTCACAGTGGTGGTCACCGAGACGTCGGCACTGCCCGAACAGGCGCCGATCAATAAAAGGAGCACCGCCAACCGTCTCATAGGGACCAAGATAGATCGGTCGACTCCCAAAATCAGGGTTGACCAGCACGCCGCTGCCCTCTGATCCGGGTGAGATCGGGGTGAACCCCCATGGTCAGATCGGTCGTGATCTGGCTCAATAGCGGGCGGTGGCATGTGTTGCAGGCGTTAGAAGAACCGGCCGTCCAGAGGCAAGAAGTGCCGATCGGCCCTTGGTTGGGTGGGTCGTTGCGCGTGATGCTGGAGGAAGCGTGACCCGGAGTTGGGTTGGGGCGGCCAACCGACACCGCAGATCGAAGGGTTCGATCAGATGTCTCTCGTCGAAGAGGAAGACACTCCCGCTTGACAGATGCATACTCGGTATGCATACTCGGCATGTAGCAAGTCATAGGGTTGGGTGTGAAATGGGATCGCAAGGGATCCATACGCAGGGCTGGCGGGGTGAGTGGTGAGCCCGCTGAGAGTCATCCATGTCTCCGACTGTTACCGGCCGCGGACCGGTGGCATCGAGACCCACATACACAACCTGAGCAAAGCGCAGGCCCGGGCCGGTCACGAGGTGCACATCCTCACCGTCGAGCCGGGACTGGACGGGACAGGCGGTGGTCTGATCGAGGACGACGACGGAATCAGGGTCCATCGCCTGGGAATGCGGCTGCCGTTCAACGCCCCCTTCAACCCAGTGGCTGGTCATCGGGCTGCACGGCTCATCGAGGAGCTCCAGCCTGACGTGGTCCACGCCCACGCCGGAGTCCTGTGTCCCTTCGCCTACGGCGCGGCCAAAGCCGCCATGGCCGCTGGGCTCCCGGTGGCCATCACCTGGCACAGCATGCTCGACCACTCGTGGCCACTGCTCAAGCCTTGGGCCGCCATCACCGGCTGGGCGGGAGCACCGGCTGCACTTTCGGCAGTGAGTGGCGTCGCCGCCGACCTGGCCTCCCGGATCTTCGGCGGCCGGGTGATCATCCTCCACGACGGGATCGAGCAGGAGGCATGGTCGCCGATCGAGGTCGAGCCACCCCCACCACCCCCTCTTCACTGTGTGGCGGCTTCCCGCCTGGTCCCCCGAAAGCGGCTGATCGACCTGGTCGGTGTGTTTGCCGAGGCAACCGACGATCTCCCCAGAGGGTCGTTGACTCTGGACATCTACGGCGATGGTCCTGACCGTTGGCGGATCGAGCAGACCATCCGCCAGCGGAGACTCGATGGCCTGGTGGTCACCCGGGGTATGGCGACCAAGGAGCAGCTGCTCGCCGCCTACCGCCGATCCCATGTCTTCTGCGTCCCGGCCCGTCGCGAGGCCTTTGGAATCGCCGGGCTGGAGGCTCGAAGCGCCGGTCTGGTGGTGTTGGGGAGATGGGGGAACGGTCTAGAAGAGTTCGTGCAGCACGATGTCGACAGCGTCCTGGTCGACGACACCGGCGAGATGTCCCGCGCCCTTGTCCGGCTGGCCTCCGATCCCTCCTGGTTCGGGCGGCTCCGCGACAACGCCCGGTCCGGGGCACCCCGTTTCGACTACGACCTGATCGTCGAGCAGACCATGGACGAGTATCACCGGGCGATGGCCATCAGATCCGGGGCGGTCGCCGGGACACGCTGATCGAACCGGCGCAGGCGGGAGTTTCGGTAGACTCGGCCCTGGTGTCGCCTACCAAGCTGTTCTTCGCCTACGACGCAACCCTCGACCCTGAATGGCTGGGACGCGTCGCCCCTGAGGCGCGGTTCCTCTTTACCGCCCACTACCCGGAGACCCGCCTCGACTTCGTC